>JAHAWU010000090.1 GCA_018383815.1 Candidatus Jordarchaeia archaeon
ATTAGGGGTATTAAGGAGGACATTAGGGGTATTAAGGAGGATCAGCTCAAAATCTGGGAGGAGATTAGGGGTATTAAGGAGGACATTAGGGGTATTAAGGAGGATCAGCTCAAAATCTGGGAGGAGATTAGGGGTATTAAGGAGGACATTAGGGAGTTGAGGAAGGATTTCAATGAGATGCTGGAGAGGATTAAGGCTTTGGAGAAGAGGCACATAGATCTTAGGTCTGAGCTTTTTGTGGGTTTTGATTCTATGAGGGTGTTCGCTGGGGTTAGTTTGGAGGAGTTTGTGAGAGTTTGGATGAGTGGTTCTCTTAGGGAGCGGGGTATTCTTCCTGTGGGGGTCAGTCTGGAAAGAGCGGTGGTGGATGGGGAGGAAATAAATCTTTTCAGTGAGGAGCCCTTAATAGTGGGTGAGGTTACTGCCTATGCCGAGAGTGTTGAGGAAATATCTAAACTTTTAAGGAAGGTTGAGGCGGCAAAGAGGAAATACAGAAAGGAGCCTCGATACCTGTTTCTGCGGGTTTTGACTGCACCCAGCAGCGTAGCCAAAGAAATGAGAAGAATGGCAAAAATTAAAAACATAGACTTAGTAATAGGAAAGGAATCCTAGTTTGTATGAGAAAACTTTTTCAAATTCATATTTCTAATATGGGTGGTGATGGAATGGTTTTGGAAGGGATATTTTTTTCTGATGTTTCGGGGATTGACCCTGAAAATCATATCATTTGTACTTACTATGTGGAGACTGATGGCAGCCTTGAAGGTGCTGGTGAGGCTATAGCAGCAGAAGAATCTATAGGAACCTGGACCGACATTGGAACCGTGACTACTGATATTCAGCGGAGACTTGCCGCTAAGGCTTTTCAATTTGAAGAGAAGGGGAAGAAGGGGGTTGGACTAGTTAAGATAGCGTTTCCCATCGAACTCTTTGACTTGGAAAAGGGTGGTATCCCCAACATAATGAGCATGATTATGGGGAACCTATTTGGTCTTACCGCTCTGAAAAATGTGAGACTACTGGACGTCGAATTCCCTAAATCTGTGCTAACCTATTTTCCGGGACCAAAATTTGGTCTAGAGGGCGTACGGGAAATTGTGGGCACTAAGAAGGATAGAAGGCCTCATTTGGGAACCATAATTAAACCCAAGGTTGGACTTAACCCTTCGCAGACTGCTGAGGTGGCCTACGAAGCCGCGGTGGGCGGAGTAGACCTTATCAAGGACGATGAAACCCTAGTTTCTCAGAGTTTCTGTCCCTTGGAGGAGAGGCTGTCTAAGGTTATGGAGAAAATTGACCTGGTAAAGGAGGAAACTGGGAGAACCGTTTTCTACGCGTTAAACATCACTGGGAATCTAAACAGGTTATTGGAGTTTGCAGATTACGCGGTGGAGAACGGAGCAAACATGATTATGCTTGACATATTGCTCTCCGGCTTAGCCGCACTACAGCACTTAGCGGAAGATCCATCGGTGAAGCTCCCTATTCACTGTCATAGAACATTTCACGCTGCCTTCACTAGGAATCCTTTTCACGGAGTCCACATGAGGGTGATAGCCAAATTAACCAGGCTCGCAGGAGGAGATCAGTTGCACAGCGGAACCGCGGCTGGAAAAATGGGGCTACCCGAGGAAGTGGCTGAAGCAAAGGAGTCTGGGAAGGTTTTACTTCAAGAATGGGGCGAAATCAAACCAGTAATGCCCGTGGCTTCGGGGGGAATTCACCCAGCGCTGGTTCCCAAAAATATTGAATTGTTGGGTACAGACCTCGTGATTAATGCGGGAGGCGGTATTCACGGCCACCCAGACGGTACCCGGGCTGGGGCTACCGCAATGAGACAGGCCATCGATGCCACTATGAAAAGAATTCCCCTCGAGAAATATGCAGAGACTCATCCCGAACTGAAAAAAGCTCTGGACAAGTGGGGCTACAGGTACGCAGAGAAATCGGAAACCCTAGGACGCCGCTACGGAGAATAAACTCGACAGTAGTATAGTATACATCAACAGCTATCTAAACAGTCCCATGAACGTTGAATAGAATAAACTCCCAGGATCCATCTACTTATCTACAGTGGTTGATTCTTTTTCATTTGTTTTGCAGGCTTAGGGCTCTGTCAATTTCTTCTTTGAAGAGTGAGTAGGGTTCGGCTCCAATTATTACTGCGTGGTTCTTTATTATAAAGGTGGGAACTCCGGGGATTCCTCTGTTTCTTCCCTCTCTAAAGTTCTGCTTTATAACTTCTCTCTTGGAACCCTCCTTCAGGCATTTTTCGAACTTTGCCACATCTATTCCCACGCTGGCAGCTATTTCTTTCAAGATTTCGGTGCTACCAATGTCTTTGTGTTCCCTGAATAGAGCCTCGAAAACCTTCTCGTGAAACTCCCAGAACTTGCCTTGGTCTCGGGCGCACTCACTGGCCTCGAAGGCCTTCAGGGAATCAGGAAGCGTAAAAGGAAACTTGGGGGAAGTAATCTCAAATTCTAGTTCCCTCTCTTCAACCAGTTTCTTCACATGTCTGAAAACGTTGAGGATGTATTCATCGGAAAAGTGGGGTTTAACTTTTCCCGGATAAAGGGGATAATGCTTCCATGTGACGCTGATTCTGTCACCGTACTCTTCCTTAAGTTTTTTGAGGGTGAGGTATCCTACTAAGCAGAATGGGCAAATGTAATCCGAAAAAACAATGATTTCAAGAGGGGAAATTTTTTCAGCCAAAGCGTATCAACTCTTGTAGTTTACAAGTTAAGGGCCTCCCTCTTTATAATTGTTTGTTGGTCTCACGTTTTTTAATTTTTTTGCAAAAGGTTATATTATATCGTTAAAAGGCTAATCTTAATGCTAAAAAGCGTATTATTACGCCCTGTAGGCTTTTTTCAAGGAAAAGTTTTTTACGAATTAGAACGAAAAATCTTTTATGTTGAATAGTTAGATAAGGAGGTTTTTTGTGGAGCTTGTTATTAAAAATGGGAAAGTTGTTATGCCTGGTGGCGTTTTTGAGGCGAATGTTGCAGTAGAAAACGGAAAAATAGTTAGCCTTGGCAAGACCGAACCCAAGGCGGATAAAATCGTCGATGCTGGTGGGAAATTGGTTCTGCCTGGGCTAATCGACAGCCACAGTCACATTGCGCAGCCTTTTCAGGGAGCCCTCCCTAAAGAGACTTGGGAAACTGGATCCGTTTCAGCAGCTTTCGGCGGCATAACTACAGTGATTGATTTTGCGGCACAGTTTGATCCCATAACTTATGAGAAGTTGGGGGTTATGGGAGATATTAAAAGGAAGGAAGAAATTGCTGGTAAACAGTCGGTTATAGATTTTTCATTTCATGGGATATTTGTTGATTTTTCCGATATGAATGCTGTGCTGAGGGAAATGGAAGAAGTGGTTAATTATGGCTACCCTTCTTTCAAGGAGTTTATGACCTATCTACTGTTAGCAATTAGCGACTGGAATCTTTACCTAATGTTGAATAAATCTAGGGAGGTGGGGGCAACTGTTGGGGTGCACGCGGAAAACTATTCGTTGGAAGAGGGTATGGTGAAAAAATTTGTTGAGGAAGGGAAAAAGGAGCCAAAATATCATCCTCTATCCAAACCAAACCTGGTGGAGGCTGAGGCGATACAGAGAGCCATAATACTTGCGGAATGGGCTAAATCCAGAATCTATATTGCGCATATGTCCACAAAGGAGGGAGTGGAACTAGTCAGAAACGCTAGAATGAGAGGGGCAGCGGTTTATGCGGAAACTTGTCCCCAGTATTTAACACTAACGGATGACCTCTATGAACGCCCCGACGGTGCAAACTTCATAATAAGTCCTCCGCTGAGAAAGAAGGAGGACAACGAAGCTCTTTGGAGAGCACTTGCGGAAGGCTATGTTGCACTCTATGGTTCAGACCACGTTCCTCTGCCCAGCGAGGCGAAGATGGCCGCCAAGTCCTTCAACGAAACCCCGAACGGCGCACCCGGAAATGAGTTGATGCTGCCAATACTGTATTCTGAGGGGGTAAATAAAGGGCGGATAACTCTGCCCCGGTTGGTGGAGGTTTCCAGTCTAAACGCCTCTAAGCTCTTTGGTTTATATCCCAAAAAGGGACTGATAGCGCCAGGGTTTGACGCAGACATAGTTATATTAGATCACAAATTAAAGAAGAAGGTGCGTCTAGAAGACCTCCACATGGACATCGACTATGTTAATTGGGAAGGTTGGGAATTAACCGGTTGGCCAACAACAGTCATATCGAGGGGTGCACTTGTGATAGAGGAAGGACAGCTGGTAGGCAAACCCGGCCACGGAAAACCAGTTAGGGGAAAAATAGACGAGGGAATAATAAAAACAGTAAGGTGATTGAAAATAGACCCTCTAATTAGAAGAATAGACTTTATGCATGATGAAATCATTGATTTTCTGGTCGAGCTGGTAAAGATAAACACGGTTAACCCTCCAGGGGACACGAGAAAAGCCTTCCAGCTGGTTGAGCAGAAGTTGAGAGAAGCAGGCATCAAGTACACTATTGAAAAGATTCAGGATGATAAGCCCAACATCATCGCAAGAATAGGGGATGGTAGGCCTGAGCTGTGTTTCAATAGCCACTTGGATGTTGTTCCCCCGGGAGACATTAACAATTGGACTCACGACCCTTTCGGTGCTGAGATAGTAAATGGAATCATTTATGGTAGGGGCTGTGCAGATGCCAAAGCCAATACTGTAGCCATGGTTATGGCGGGCAAGGCCGTAGTGGAGGAGGGCTTAAAACTTAGGGGAACCATGATTCTAAACCCAGTAAGTGACGAGGAGTCCGGAGGATTGGCAGGCGCAAAACACTGCTTGAATAGTGGGCTTCGTCCCGACTATGTGGTAGTTGGGGAACAGACTGATAACAAAATTGCAATAGCAGAGAAGGGGGGCGTCTGGTTCTACGTAAAAACTAAGGGTAGGGCTGCTCATGCTAGTACACCCTGGGAGGGAATCAGTGCCATAGATAAGATGAGAAAATTTCTCAATGAGGTTGAGGAAAAAATTGGGAGAAAAATCGCTATGCAACGCCATCCACTAACCACACCTCCCTCCATTTGTGTGGGAACTATTAGTGGTGGAGTAAGACTTAATATGGTACCAGATTCATGCGAAGTAACCATTGATCGAAGAATGATACCCGGACAGACCACAGAAGAAATTAAAAGAGAAATCTTTGAGATTATAGAAGACCTCCAAAAGAGTGATCCGGACTTTAAGGCGGACGTGATAGTACTGGCTGAGGGGCATCCCTTTGAAACCTCTCCAGACAACAAATTGGTCAAGGCGGCCCAAGAAGTCTATAGAGAACTAAAACTAGACCCTAAACTCACGGGCTACGCCCAAATAAGTGACGGGCGATTTTTTGCCGAAATCGGAATTCCCACAATAATCATTGGACCCAGTGACCCTAGGGTGGGACATCAACCTGATGAGCACTTTAAAGTAGAAGACGTGATTGACACAACAAAGATATACGCCTTGCTCGCCTCAAAAATGTTGGCTGGTTAACCTTTTTCTCCCATTTCCCCCTTACACAAAAGTGCCACTCCCTAAAAATATTAAGTCAATGGGTGTGTTCAGCTAAAAAGCCTGACCACACTTTTTCTGTTTTTAGAAGGTTGAAATAGTTTATTCGGTTCTGAAAAATATTTTAACTAGTATATTTACTGGAACTGTAGTGATTTATTGGAGGATGGAGTGTTTTTGTCGTTCACCTTGGAAGATTTGGAGAAGGTCGCTGAACTTATAATTAATTCTTCCTATCTGGTTGCTTTTACTGGGGCGGGTATCTCGACTGAGTCTGGGCTTCCGGACTATAGGGGTCCGGAGGGGGTTTGGACGCTTAAAGCTAAGGGTTTGAAGCCCAAGTTGCCAGCCAAGCCCATGGATCAGATTGAACCTAACCCGGGCCACTATGCTCTTGTTGAGCTTTACCGTATGGGTTTACTGAAATATCTTATATCTCAAAACGTTGATAATCTCCACTTAAAATCGGGTATTCCTCCCAGCATTCTCTCTGAGCTTCACGGTAACTACACTTTGATGAAGTGTATAAATTGTGACGCGCGTTTTTCGAAGAAGGAAATAGGGTGGGACGACCTATTATTTGGTAAGGGCTACAGAACTGAGCAGCCGGTTCCCAATCAACCAGTTTGTCCCAAGTGTTCGGGTAGAATTATTTCTTCCGTGGTAAACTTTGGCGACCCAATGCCTGAGCGGGAAATGCAGGAATCACTTAAGCAGGCACAGAAATGTGACGTCATGCTGGTTATAGGTTCCTCCCTTAGTGTGTCTCCTGCCAACCAATTTCCGCTCATTGCAAAAAGACATGGGGCCAAAATAGTAATAATAAATTTGGGTGAAACCCAAATGGAGGAAATCGCAGATGTGAGAATCTATTCGAGTGCAGGCGAATTTCTCTCGAAACTAGTGGATAAGATAAAAAAGATGAAGTGACCCTACTTGTTGAAATTATAAAAGTAGAAACGATTTTTGGAATATTTTTTCACGAAAAAGTATAATAGTATGTTTTGTGATGATTTTTGAACCAAAACTTGGGTGTTCAGTTCTATGCGCGGAGTGAAATTTGAAATTGAGTTGCCCACAGAGTTGCCTAGTATTCTGGACAATATTTCCCTGGGGCCCTTACACTTTTTTGATTTTCTAGTTCTGGCCTTAATAGTTTTTTTGGGGGTTGGACTGTGGATAGTTGGTCCGCCCCTAGTTTACGACGATTTCTACCATATGGCGGTGGCGCAGCAAGTGTACCGGTTAGGCTTTGTTCCCACATGGGATTTCTGGGAATTCGCACCGGTTGGTAGGCCGCATCTCTATCCGCCGCTGCTGCATGTTTTGATGGCTTTAATCATGAAGGTTAGCGGGGGAAACGTTCTTCTATCAGTTAAGCTTGTTAAGGTTTTAACTTATCCCCTTTTGGTTCTTAGCTTGTGGTGGACTACCCGAAAATTTGTTGGTTTCAAAGCAGCCTTCTACACCTTTACCTGTTACATTGCTTTGCTTACCACCCTTACAGACTGTTATGAGACTTCTCCGGTAAGCCTTGTTTTGATATTTTCCCTTATGCTTTTTTGGTTCTTTACGCAGAAAAAAATGGTGACCTCAATTACCCTCCTATCCCTGGCTCTTTGGATGCATATATCCATGCCCCTACTCATAATAATCGTTTTGGGAGCCTTTTCCATTGTGAGGAGGGAAGAGGGTTATCTTCCATTCTTTGTAAAGGTTTTGGGAGCTTCACTACTGGTATACTCTCCCTGGTTAATCCACTTATTAGCTAATTTTGACTGGCTGTCATCAGTGGGCACGCCACTGGGACTCCACATTCCCCTCCTAGCCTGGGTTTTGGGAGTTCCTGGTCTGCTTTACTCCTTCAAATACTATAAAAATAATAGTTTCATTTTCGCCATACTTGCATTAGTTCTAATCCCCATGTTCATCTCGTATGGTCACCGTTTTTGGATATACATACTAATCCCGTTGTCCTTCTACACGGGTGTCAACGTGTCAAGATTCATTGGGTCCCGGCACGGAAAATGGAGAAAGGCCCAGGCAATAATAATCTTAATTTTGGGATTGTCCGCGATAACTCTAACCCCCGCGATAGGGGAGAGTTTAGAGGCTTTCATCTATTCTCCCAACACTCCGCCTTATCTTGAGCCGTCCGCCTTCAGTTATCTGGCATTTTGGCCAACTCTGTCCAGGGGTTTAACACCAATAAATTTTGACCCGACGGGAAACATTGATCCCATCGGAAACACCTTCTTCTACTACCTCGCCTCTCTCTGGATAGAATTGTTCACATTACCTCAACAACCGATATGTGTTTTGGGTGGTAGGGTGGGTGTGGACTCTGTTGCAGTTACTGCTTTCTCAGGGAGACCCACCACAAATGGTATGTGGCTTGAAGTTATGAATCCCCTAATCCAAATATTTGTGGAATACTACTTTACGTATAGCGGAACAATTTATGTAATAGGTCCCCCCTTCACCTCACCACCATCTACAGTTTCCACAACGATGGTGGCACAATTCGGATCAGTAAAAATTTTCGTGAGAAACTAGGTACTTATTTGAAGTCCAGAGGTTGTTGGGGCTTTTCACTTCTGGGCTCTTTCTACTTGAATTTTTTTACTGTTAATTTTTCTGAAAGAGTGGTAGACTATAATTGAAATGGTGAAGGCGATCACTAAGGTTGCAACTATTGTGAGAAGGATGTTGGAGTATAGGGTGTAAAGCCAGAATATGCTCGAGAGCATTATCAGGTAGTAACAGATGTTTCCAATGGTTGTGGTTAGGTATATTTTTTTCCAGTCTACATTCATTAAAACCATGATGGGAACTGCGATATAAATCCAGACCGAGAAATTAAACAAAATTAAACCAAAGAAGAGACCGAGGGATCCCACATAGGACTCAGCCTCTGCCAATTTTTTCTGTAAGTAGTCTGATATTCTTCCGGTCTTTTTCCTCAAAAACCTTGTTGAGAAGTAGCCTATTGTAATGGCGGTGGTGTGTGAAGCCAGCCAGACTACGGTAACTTGGTATACATTCATGCCCGAGCTCAGCATTAATACTAGTACGGGAACTACAACTCCGGAGAACTGGATAATCATTGTTAAGAATGCAGCCAATATAGAGAAAATGTCTAGCAAGGTTAAACGCCTACAAAAATTTTGGTGATTACCTATTTCTCTCCTTTTTAATAAAACTTTGGTAAGTTACCCATAAGTTTTTGAGCCTCCGAGGCTCACTATTTCTGTGTCTGAATAATAGTTGGAAGTTTTACATGGTAGTTCATGAGTGTTTTTGGTGGTTGGTGAATTGGATTCGATTTCGGATTACGAATTGAGGAATTATCAGCCCGGAGATGAGGTTCAGATTAATGATTTGTTTAATGCTGCTTTTGGAAGAAATAGTGTATTTACCCCCAGAACCTTAGATTTTTGGGTTTGGCGTTATCTCGAAATGCCGGGGTTCGATCCGAAGGGAGTTTTCCTTTTGGAAAAAGGGGGAAGAATCGTATCCTCCGTGATAGAAACTTTAAGAAAAGCGAAATTAGAAGAGAGGGTCTTCAATCTGGGGGTAATAGATGATGTGTCCACTTGTCCGGAATTGTGGGGTAGAGGCTTGGCAAGTAAGCTGTTAGAGGAATCCATAAAATATGCGGAGCAAAAAAACCTTGATGGTCTAACCCTATATGCGGATCCCGAGGGGCATGCTCACAAAATATATTTGAAATATGGTTTCATAGATGTCAAAACCTTCCATTTCTACATCAAAACACTTAGCCAAAATGAGTCCTTAATTGGTGAAAGGAAAAGCGGAGAGAAGCCTTCTGGTGGAGTCTTGGAGCCGCTAACCCGAGAAAATTTGAAAGATTATGCTGAGAAGTTTAACAAGGCACACACTAGGTTGGAGGCCTTCTATCCCTTAAGTATCGATGTACTTAACTGGAGGCTTTTCGCATCAGAAAAAGCTTTTCCAAGCCAAACATGGATATTGAGAAGTAACCAAGAAATTGTGGGAGGGGGGACTCTCAGGATAAGAGAGATTGTTGCCTTCGGGTCAAAGTTGAAAACTGCACTATTAGAATATATGTTCACCACAAAGCCGAAGGATGCAGGCGCTGCTAAAGTGATTCTATCCAAACTGCTGGAAGAAGCGAGAAAGAAGGACTGCCCCATGGCCCTATGCATAATAAGTAGTAATTGCGATTTTGAATCCAAATTCCTCGAGTCCAGCGGCTTCAGCAAAGTCTCCGAAGACATCCAAATGATAAAACCTCTCTCCGAGTTCGACTTCTCCCGACCAGTAAAACACTGCTGGTACACACCATACGAGCACATGATAGGTTAAACATTAAGCCCCACAACCGTTCACCCAAAACTCCTATATGAGAATCTTCAAAAGGGAAAATGCGAAAATAGTTTCCCCAAAAAACAGGCTAGCCAACTTGCATAAATACTTCAAATAATGGGATAAAAATGAGTGAAGATCCTCTAATGAAAAAGCTCGCAGAAAACACAACACTGGAAGAAGTACACAAAGTAGCTAAGGACTGTGTGCGTTGCCCGCTGTGCCAAACAAGAACCAGAGTGGTATTCGGGGAAGGCGACCCCCATGCCAGAGTTGTTTTTGTGGGAGAAGCTCCCGGAGAACAGGAAGACCTGCAAGGCCGCCCCTTTGTGGGAAGAGCGGGAAAATTCCTAGACCAACTGCTGAAATTGGCGGGTCTAGATAGATCCAAGGTTTACATAACAAACGCTGTGAAGTGCCGCCCACCCAAAAATAGAAGGCCCCGAAAAGAAGAACTAGAAAAATGTAGACCCTACCTCAAAAGACAAATCGAGTTAATCCAACCCAAAATAATTTGCATTCTAGGCGATGTAGCCCGCCTAACCCTGCTGGGAAAAGCGGGTTCTATTGGTGAACTGAGAGGAAAACCCATCCAAAAAGATGGAATCACCTATTTCCAAACATACCACCCTGCAATAACCCTATATAATCCAGCCACAAAAACCGAAATGGAGAAAGACATATTATCACTAAAAAATTTACTGGAAAAAATGAAAATCAAAATTTAAAAATCCCACCAGGCTACAGGCCTAAGCCACAGATAAATGAAAACCTTGACTAACCCCGACTCCTCCATTGTTGAAGAAGCGACCCAACCTGTCAGGTCGTTGTTCACCTAAACAATCTTCTCCCAATTTCACGGATAAATATTGCACTAATCTTGATTTCTGCTCCTGTGAGGGCGTTGAAGCTTAATCGTGTGTATACTCTTCTAGGATAGGCTGGTGGGATTAAACTGACAATTTAAAAGGAGCTGTGGGGCATAAACTTTTATTGGGATTACTTTTACTCAAGAATGGAATTGTTAGAATTGGTGAAGTGAGAAGAATTATGGTGCCTTTAGGATTTTCGAGTGCCTTGTTTCTTGACCTTAGTTTGGAAAGAATTGTTGAAAAATCCGCAGAGTATGGTTACTCCTCTATAGAAATCTGGGCCGATTTGCCTCAAAAATGGTCGGGCGATTTTGAAGAAGAAGAGCAGCAAAAATTGGCAGATACTCTAGAATCATTCGGGTTCCAGAGCTCAATACATGCTCCTATCTGGGACATAAATATCGCCTCCCACATCACCAACTTTCGAAGGGAATCAGTGAATCAGGTGAAATGGTCTATGGATCTGGCTCGAAAACTGGGTTCAAGACTAGTTACACTCCATCCTGGACATATGCCACCCTACCCATTCATACCCCCACTATGGGAAAAAGGGAAAAGGAACTTTCTAGAATCACTCCAGACTCTAACGGATTACTCACTTGAGACTGGGGTCCTTATAGGTTTAGAAAATATCCCCATAAACATAAGCTACTGCTTCACCCTTGAAGATCTCTTAGAGTACGTCACCAACTTCGAAAACGTGAATGTGACACTAGACATCGCCCACGCCTACATAGTTTCAAAATATCTGGAACTCCAAGACCCCACGAGATCAGCCATACCCCCAGAAAACAGGGTAGCAGAAACAATAAAGAAATTGGGAAAACGTCTCATCAACATCCACTTACACGATAATGACGGCACATTTGACGCCCACAAAATTCCTGGAGAAGGCAAAATTAACTTTAAACCTGTCATTGACGCCCTAAAGAAAACCAACTATAGCGGTCTAATTACATTGGAGATATGGGGTTCTAAAGACCCAGACATAGCCGCCTTAGAAGCCAAAAAGTCAATGGAAAACCTACTAAAAACTTGAAGCTGCATCTCCTCTTTTGATAGACAGGGTGAGCCTTGGAACTATGACGGTTTCTCTATTAGTATACTTCTATTTTTACCCAAAAGTTAATATAATTCCAGAGTAAACTGTAGCTCTATAAATGTCCAGAACAGCTTTTGGAGGTAAAATTTGTTATGGCCGCTCTAACTGCTTGGCGAGAGAAATGTATTATAACATGTGCACTCACCGGAGGTGCAACTTTCCCCGCCCAGTCAAAATACATACCCGTAACGCCAGACCAGATATCTGACGAGGCCAAAAAGGCTCGTGATGCGGGCGCAGCAATAGTCCACGTTCACGTGAGGGATCCAAAATCTGGGTTCCCAACAGCTGATTTAAAAGTCTGGAGAGAAACCCTAGAAAAAATCAAGCAAAAGGCTGACGATCTCGTAATTTGTTGTACAACAGGCGGCGGCAAAGACATGACTGCCGATGAAAGAATTGCCGTAGCTGCAGAGTTCGCTCCCGAAATGTGCTCCTGCAATACTGAAACAATGAACTTCTCCATGTTCCCCCTCGCAGAGAGATTCAAAGACGACCAGCTAATGTACGCAATCCTCATGTCTACAAAGGATTACGTATTTAAGAACACCTTCGCAGACGTAGAGAGATTCATTGGTATAATGTATGAGAATAATGTTAAACCTGAATTTGAGTGCTATGGTCCTAATGGCCTCTGGAACCTTATGGCAATGATCAGGTTCGGTTGGGTAAAACTGCCCGCACACATGCAATTCGTTCTAGGAGTTCTGGGAGGAACCGGAAACACCCCCTACGAACTGGTACACATGTATACTGAAGCCCAAAGAATACTTGGCCTAAACAACTTCACATGGTCAGTAATTGGAGTCGGCTACCCAGCACAATTCCACCTCGGAGCTGTAGCTGCAACTATGGGAGGCCATGTACGGGTAGGGTTAGAGGACAACCTATTTATCAGGTATAGAGAACTCTCGCCTGGTAATGCACCACTAGTTGAAAAAATGAGGAGAATAATTGAGGATTTGGGCCGAGAAATCGCTACCCCCGACGAAGCCAGAAAAATGTTGGGACTTAAAGGAATAGACAAAGTTAACTTCTAAGCCCACCTCCCCCCTCCTTTTTTTGAAAAATAGTATAACTTAACAATGTTAAATTAGGTTATTTTCTTCTTCAATTTTACTAAAAGCAGCAAAGCCGATTTCCTCAACCATAAAAGAAAAAATCTGGGAGAGATAAACAATAATCGAATAAATTTAACATTGTCGAGATAATAAACTTTGGTTATCCCACTATCATTGAAGAATTAATTAATCACAGGATTCATATTGTGGAAGTCTTCTTGCCTTTTACTTGAATATATCTTTAGTTTTCTTTTCCATCTCTTTAAGGTCGCCCTTCTTTAACTGCTTAGGATTATAATATTTCGCCCTAGAGGATTCGGGAAGCCAGTTATCAGGTACACTAATGGTTTTAACTTCTCCAGCTGGAGCTGGCGCAGATGCAGCCGCATGGATTGGTTCTGCTGCGTATGCTGGTTGGGGTGGAGGCGGACCATACGTTCCTACACCTGTGGGTTGGGTTGGAGCTTGATAGCCCGGAGCTGGGCCATATTGGACTGGTGAAGGGCGAGGGGCCCGTACTTGGGCTTCTGGCCTTATTTTTCCCAGAACGGCTGAAATTTGTTGTCTGAGCTGCATTGAGGGCGGGGGTGCGATTCCCCCAGGGCCATACGGTGTTTGGGGTGCGGCGGCTGCGGCTTCCTGTAGTTTATTCAACTCCCTTGAGAATACCGAGGGTTTAACGAATTTTTCCTCCACTATTCCCCCTCGAGAAGGTCGGTATCTTCCAAATTCTTCTTCCTGTGGTGTTCCTCCCAATCCTAGATCTTTGGAGATGAAACTAGCGGGCTCTATTGTTCGTCTTGCAGGTTGCCTAGGGGGAGGTGTTCTCACTGGCGGTGAGTAACTATCTTCTACTGGTGCAGGCTCTTCTCGCATTTGGGGTATGTACTCTTCGCTTGGGGTGGGCCTACTGACTATTGGCGTGGGTTTTTGTCTCATTTGAGAGGTGGTTTCTGGGGCTGCTTCAGTTCTCAAAGGCAAATTTTTTGGTGTTTCCCCGGAGAAGGAGGCCCAGTTTTCAATACTGTCGATTTTGCTTTCTAGGTCTAATATTCTTTGATTTATGAATGCAATTTCTTGCCTCACGGTTTCTGTGTACTGGTCAAAGACTTCCGCAATTTTTTCAATGCCCTGTTCCAGCCTATTTAAGGCTTCTTCAACCTTTTTGTCTCTACCCATTATTGCTCCCCCAAAAAAGTTGGAGGTACTTAAATATCTCTTGGTTTTCTATATATAAATATTTATCACTTTACAGGAGTCCCCAACAAAAATCATGATGATAAAAGTAGAGCGTGGGATTAAAAGTGATAGTTGATGAGGACAAATGTGTGGGATGTGGTGCTTGTATGCCTTACTGCCCGGTTAACGCCATTTTACTGGAGAATGATAAGGCAAGAATAGATGAGGCTAGGTGTGTAGAGTGCTATACCTGTTACCGTTCTGGGGTTTGTTCGGAGGGCGCAATTCGAACGACTTCTTTGGAGTGGCCCAGAGAAATTCGGAACGCCTTTAGCGATGTTGCGAGTACTCACAAAGTAACGGGCATTCCCGGAAGGGGTACCGAGGAAATGAAAACCAACGACATTACCGATAGGTACGGTTGGGGAGAGGTTGGTTTCTGTGTGGAGCTGGGAAGACCGGGTTTGGGAACAAGCTTCAAGGAAGTCGAAAAAGTTTCCAAAGTTTTGGCTGGAAAAGGGGTGGAGTTTGAGAAACAAAATCCCTATACGTATCTCATAGATGAATCTGGAAAACTGAGATTCAACATCGGTGAGGAGAGGGTTCTTTCTTGCCTGATTGAATTCAAAACTAAGTTGGAAGATGTCCCTGAAATACTCAAAACACTGAGGAGCCTTGAAAGTGAAGTCGAAACCGTATTTACAGTGGGGGTAATTCCAAGGCTTAATCCTGACGGTTCTATTCCCGTGCTTTCCCTAATTGAAAGGGAGGGTTTCAAGGTGCGGCCTAATGCAAAAATCAACTTGGGCCTGGGAAAAAGATCAGGAGGCGGTTCATGGTGACGCACACTCTGCACCGTCTTGGTGATGAAGACTCCCTAAAAAAAGACTATGTTGTGGTGGCTATTTATGCTCATGGAATAAATGACAACCAACCAGATTCACGGGTTAGGCTCTTGAGAATAGCTGAGATTCTGAAGGCTCAAAGACCGGTAAACATGATAAATGAACTTCTTTGGAACTTTACACCAGCAATCCAAGCAGTTTATGACGACAAAAACTCATTTAAAACGGCCTTGAGGCTTCTCAAAAAGGCAGACTTGGGAATATCAATAACAGTCAGCGGACTATTATCTGAAGTTAGAGAAATTGCGGAGGAACTTGATCTCAAGCCACACACAGTTAACCTCTCCCTAGGAGTATTCGGAAAGAAAGAACTGCTTCCCTCAGAAAAAATATTAGAAATAACCTCCATGTGCGGACACCACTGCGTATCCCCCAACCTAGTCAAAAATTTAGTAGAGCAAGTAATAAAGAACAAAATAATCCCCGAGGAAGCAATAATGTTCGGAAGATTTTTTGGGTAAGTTTTTTGTCTCTTATAAGCGCTTATTATAAGATATGGAAACAGATACTC
>JAHAWU010000091.1 GCA_018383815.1 Candidatus Jordarchaeia archaeon
CGTCTCTTTCCTTGTGTTGGATAGCCATACTATGGGTGCAGTGCTTTGATAAAGTTTTTAGGTGACTTGAACCACTAAAAACACGCCGAAAAATACAGAACCATTAATTATGCAACACAGCATATTTAATATCACTTTATATTTTTTAGTTTTTTTAAAAATTTATATTTTTAATTTATAATTGCATAAAATTAATATTTTTATATTTTTAAACAATTAAATACTAATCTATCTATCCTTTGAAACGGCTGGAAAACAAAAAAGGAAAGTCTACCGTGAAAAGCCCTCTTTTACTTTATTGTGTAGTTTTAAGTTTTGGTGATTTTTTGCAAATTTCCCCCTTATCCCCCTTTTTTGGTTTTCTTTAGTGGTTCGGAAAATTTTTGCTCATAGATTAGTGCTTGGATCAAAAATTCTAAGGCGCTGCCCCCCCTTATTTAAAAGTCAGAAAACACTTTTTGGTGGTTGCCCTATTGTTGTATTCTTGCTAAATTTGTGGTGTCGTCTTTTTGGGCTCGAATCTATTTTTTGGTGTTCGCATTGCTTTTTTGTTTTAGATTTCCTTTAAGTTTCTGAAAAGCCTTATAGTGTCTTGTGCAAATATTTTATTTAACCATTTGTAGGGTGATTTAGATTGTCTGGTAAACCCAGTTATGCGCTTATGCTTCAAATTGAGCATGGAGAAAAGGTTCCTCTCCCCTTTAAACAAGAAAACTTGTCCAGTAGCAGTATCGTTGCCACCATAGATGAGCAGAACGGCGCCTTATATCTGTGGTTTGGGAAGGAGTGTAGCGATGTGGTCAAAAGATCCGCTTTGCGCACCGCACAATCAATAAAGAAGTCAGGATTTGCATACGGCCCGCTCCATATCGGACACGATCTTAGGGAAATAAAAATAGTCGACGAATCCAACTTAAACGACCCAGAAATCCAAAAGAACCATGAAGAGTTAACCGCAATTTTCAAGCGCAAATTCACAATGAAAGACCAGTTCGTAATGGAAATTGGAAGACCCCAAGTGGCTCCCCAGCCAGAAGAAAAACAGGCATATGCGCCTCCCATGCCTGAACCCAAAATCATTGCTCCTAAACCGACAGTTGCGCCTCAGCCCGCTCCTAGTGTTGAGGAGGCCCCCCTGGAACAACCAGTTGCTCCCAAACCCACTAGTGCCAAGGTAGTGGCGACAACTATTGAGCCAGAGTTGGTTGGGCAGGTTAAGCTGGGACTTTTATCCGTTTTGCTGGCTTCCAAGTTTTCCGGTTTCCAGTTAAAGACCACCCTATCAAGTGATGGTAAGCCGGTCTACGAGTTCTTGAGCAGCGGAGGCACCCTCTGTAAAGCTTCCCTAGACGGACCAGATTTAGTTATTTATCCCGAGTCTGAATTCGGTGGAAGGAGAGAAGAAATAATTACTGCATTGAAGAAGAAAGTCGGTTCACTAAACTTTTAGACCCTTCCCTCCTTTTTATTTTTATATTACTTTTCGGGCGAAGGTCATATATCCCGTGTGTCCTATCATTCTGGTTTCAGGCCGGGTTTTGCCCTCCTCCACATTTATGTACCTAACCAGACATTCCAGTGTTCTCATGTCGGTGAACTTTTCCTTTTCTAGTTCCTTCACTGTTTTTTGCACTTGGTCTATGGTTGGTGAGTAGGAGGCGAAGTTCCCTCCTCCCTTGAGCGCTTCATAGGCGGTTTTAACTGCTAGCCATGGAGTGGCTATGTCCAGTATGACTACGTCCACTTGCTCCTCTTCTATGCCCTCCAGGATGTCCTTGTTTTTGAGTTCAACATATTCAATTACTCCTGCTTTTTCCAGGTTTTTTCGCGCTATGTTTTGGAACTCCTCCCTATTCTCGTAACTGTAGACTTTGCCGGTGGGCCTAACGTAATTTGCCAATATTGTGGTGAGGGCTCCGCTTCCAGTGCCTGCCTCCACCACTCTGCTCCCCGGAACTACGCCCGTGTTTAGTAGTATAAGACCTATGTCCTTAGGATATATTATCTGGGTGGTTCTTTGCATTTTAAGGATTAGATCCATGGGTGTGGGTTTAACCACGTAGAATTTGTGGTTGGTGCTGCTTAGAACCGTGGTTCCGTAGGGTTTTCCTATAATATCGTTGAAGTTTACTGCGCCTTTATGGGTGTGGTGGATTTTTCCCTCCTCGGCTTTGAGGAGCCACCTTCTATTCTTATCATAAATTAGTAGTATGTAGTCTCCAACCTTTACGCTCATTGGGCTCACTTCGTTCCTTTTACAGGTTCGGTTTTCCTATTATTGGGATTTGGGTGCCACATCTTGGGCACTTATTTTCAGAAGTAATTCGATATTTGGTGATACTAAAAATATATCTCTCTATAAGTAGTTCTCCACAATTGGGGCACCAAGTGTTTTCGCCCCTGTGTCCCGGCACATTTCCTATGTAAACATATTTTAATCCTTCACTTAGTCCCACTTCTCTGGCGCGTTCCAGTGTTTGGATTGGCGTGGCTTCTCTATCAGTCATCTTGTATTCCGGATGGAAACGTGTGACATGCCAGGGAATGTTTTCATCCTCCTCCTTTATCCTCTGGGCTATGCTTCTCAGGCAATCCACATCATCATTCACCCTGGGGATAACCAGAGTAGTTATCTCAATGTGTATTCCCCTCCTCTTTGACTCATGAATGTTGAGCCACACATGCTCAACGTCTGCTCCACAGTACTTCTGAACGGTTTCTTTGCATCCCTTAACATCCACATTCATAGCGTCCAAACCGCTCTGTATAAGGAGTTCCAAGGCCTGGGGGGTCATATAGCCATTAGTAACGTAAGTATTGTAGTATCCCATCTTTTTTGCAAGTCTAAAAACGTCTAAAGAGTACTCCAAGAGGAGGGTGGGCTCATTAAAAGATATGGAAGTCCCCTGACACTTATAGGCCTTGAGGAGCCGCATAAACTGCTCTGGACTCACATAATTCTTAAACTCATCAGGAGGATGCTTAGATATCTCCCAATTCTGACACCAGGGGCATGTAAAGTTACAGCTCCAGGAGCCAACGGTTAAGGCCTTTGAGCCGGGATAAAAGTGGAAAAAGGGCTTCTTTTCAATGGGATTGGCACTCAGTGAGGAGATGTCGCCAAATATTAATGTGTAGAGTTTTCCCCCGATATTTTTTCTTGTTTTGCAAAACCCTACTTCTCCCTCCGGAATTATACATTTACGCATGCAGGTAAGACACCTTAATCTCCCATCATCCGTTCTCTCGGTAAGTATTGCCTCTCTCAAATGGAAACTATTATTTTTCATCTAAAAACCTCTTTTATCTTTGGTGTGGAACACACACATCTTTTCACGAGGATTAGTAATAGGAGATTTCTAAAATCATAATAGGCGGAGTTTTTTAAATCCTTTTTATAGGTGCTCCGATTGAAGCTTGTTAATGGTTTATTGTGGAGGGTTTGGTGGGGAAATATGGAAATTTGAAAAATTCTAAAGTCTTTTTTCAAAGAATAATTTTATAAATAAATTCTTTATATAATAATCACCAATATTTGGTTCACCAAATTGGTGGAGGCTGATATTATGCCCGAAGAAAGGCAGCTGGAACCCGCAGTGCCTCTTAAGCTCAGCAGCTTGGAAGACTTGGCGAGGATGCTTGTTTTTTGGGTGGCTAGAGAGCGGGGAGCTTCAATACTGTATTTTGAAAAGGATGGCAAGCATATATATGGAGCACTTACGGTGAGCTTTCCGGGATACTATGAACTTAGAGGCGTCCCCCTATTTATCTGTGTTATTGGGAAGGAGGCTCCCAAGGGACAGTTTCTGCGCTATCAGGGACAGCCCGAGGAATCCATAGCTTTCGTAAAATCCATAGAGATAGATCCCAAGTATCAATACATTCCCATAATAAAACTCGCCGAACCCCCTAAATTCGTGGGAAAACTATGAGAAGAAAAATAAAAAACTAATTCTCTTTCTGCACTGGCTTATTTTTTCTCATTTTTGCAAAATCCCTATGCTCTAATGAGATTCCCTTACTGGAAGTGATCTATCAGAATGCATCTGAGTTTGCTGCAGAAATAAAAGGCAACATTCACTAGGGGTGAAGGCTGGAACATATTCATCTTCAAATTTTTATTCGATTTTCTATGAGATTTCCTGTGAAGAGTTAAATAAAAAATGTTGTTTGAGATTACCAAATCACTTCTTTGGGGGAGGCTCTGGCGAAGCTCCAGAGGAATACGAGAAACCAGAGTAGTACGGTTACCGCCACCGCAGAGGTCATTATTATGCTGTTTGTCTGTATAAGGTACCAGATTTGAAATGTTAGGTTAAGATAGATGGTGTTTCCTGTGTCTATGAAGAAGTATACCAGTACTTTGGGAATTTCATGGATGGGAATGTATAAATTTGACCAGTACTGGTATGGAACCCACTTTACCACCAAGTCTGGCAGGGTAAACAGATATAGTGATAAGTATTTGGGTAGTGTGGCTAGTTGTATTATGTATTTGCCTGTGAAATAGTCTACCCCCAGAAAGGATCCCGCGAATATGAAGCCCACCAGTGAGGGGTTAAACCCAGTTCCTCTCTGCACCCCTTTAACTAGACAGACCAAAGTTACGAAACCTATTATTCCGAGACAGGCGTAATTAATGTAGTTGAATAGGAGTTCTGGGTCTCCGCCCCAAGTGACATAGCCTGAAGAGCTCAAACCTGGAAAATATATGTAGGGTATCGTTAGATACGCTAGAATTAGGAAAACTATGATCTCAAAAATTGCGAGTAACCGGTACGGTACCTCGGTCATTTTTATCCCGTATGTTTGGGCTTCGAATTCTCCAGCGCCCGTAAAGATTAGCCAGATTATGGAGCCAACTGCTAACGCGTCAACTATGCACATTGAAATCACGTATACCATAATCATGGTGTTAGTCCATATGCCCCAAATCCAATTTGCTAGAAGGGCGAAGATTTGTTCCCGGTAAAAAATGTACGCGGCGTAGGCAGGCAACGGGCAAATCATGAGTACCAGAAGGGCTCCATAGGCTATGCGGACATCTCTGCTCGCCCTCCAGACCCATTCACTCCTAGTTATGATTCTACCGGCAAGGATTATTCCTGCAAAGACGCTGAGAATGGGCGAAATCGTGGGAAGCACAAAAAACAGGATAACTATTAGGGCGTTGAAACCATAGAAAATCCGGTAGCGGAGGGGGATGATTGTAGAACTACTATTCATTATGGAAAAGGTGTTGGCAAGCCTTGTCCTATTTATAACTATGAACAGGAGCCAGGGAAGAGAGAAAAAGATTGGGACAACCACATAGTTCATCAGATAATCAGTGCGATTAAAAACTTGAAAAACTTGCATAAAAAATTGATACACAGGAATATTAGCCAGGAACGGGTCTATAGGGAAAGGATACTGATAAATTTTGTAGGGCGAGATGGCAAAAAGAAAGGCAAAGTATATCGGAAGGGCTACGGCGCATATGACAACCAGTAACCTAACAGCTAAAACGCCACCAATCTTTCTACTCACCACGCGGGCCTCCAAGTGAGCTTAAAACAGTATTAACTTTAATAAGGAGCTTCACTATAATAAAAGGTTTCCGTTTACGCAAAAACAATTAAAAACTAAACGCAACATGCAAACATCAAAAAGGCATCAAAAATAGTTGGTAGGTTAAGAGCATAATCTAACAAAAATCCTTCCCATTCTATTTGGACTTTAGCACGAATTCCCATTCACACCAAACTTTTTCGCTGTGGTTATCCGGGGGGCATACGATGCAGTTCACTTCTATCTCCGGATTGAAAGCTTTGGCAAACTCCTTCAGGTAAGCCCATCTAACCTTTTTACAGGGAAACTCACTTAGGCCCTTCCTAGCCCTGGCCTTTTGAGTGCGGCAACTTGTGACCCTAAACACCGCCCGGTTCGAGGAGACCTGCCACTCCTTTGCCTCTTGGTACAAAGCCCAGCTGGTAGCTCTCAGTGCCTCCATGAGGGAGTCTAAATCCCTATTTTTCAGCTCTAAAATTTCTGCCAAGTCTCTGGCTTCCATCTTGGCCAAGCTACTCCAACAGTTTCTATCTATGTTTGTAGCGGCGTCGGTACCAAAACTTTCCTCTACGCCCAGAAAATAGAGGCCATCCACCCTCCAAATGTTACTTATTTGCAGAGAAAAAAGATTAACCAACTTTTCTTTAGATAGGTTTTGCAACCAACTTGCATCCTCATCATTCATACCTACTCACCGCAAAAAAGATGCCCCCTTCCACAATAAATATCTTTGCGTAAAACTGTTCAGACTCAAATAGATACAGATTAACAATTCCACATAGTAAAAGTGTTCCCGCTGGCTATGTTGCTTTAATAGAAAGGGGGACTATTGTTTGATGAGCTAAACAGCCTCAGCGATGGAATTTGATTTGACGCTGTTTTGAATCCTATAAAATTCGTGCGGCGTTTACCAATAATCTTTTAATTTGAAGATGAATTCCTTATTGGTGGAGGTATATAAAATTAGAGATGGAAAACGTATCCTAATCATCGGTGTGGGAAACCTTTTGCTCGGCGATGAAGGGGTGGGAGTGCATGTGGTTGAGGATTTAATGGAGATGAGTTTACCATCGGGTGTTGAGGTTGTGGATGGTGGTACTGGTGGCATTTCGATTCTTAACCTCATGGAGGGCGCGGACAAGGTAATCATAGTGGATGCTGTTTTGGGTGGTGGCGCACCTGGAGAAATTTACGTGATGGGGATGGGTAGGTTGATGGATGGTAGGATTAAATTTTTTTCTCTGCACGAGTTGGACTTGTTGTCCGCTCTCAGGATTGGTAAGGAGCTAGGTAAACTGCCTCCCGAACTAGTGTTGGTGGGGGTGGAACCCAAAAACTATGAGGAGTTTAGTACGGAGCTTTCTCCAGAGGTAAGGGCTGCTGTCCCCAAGGTTATTAAAGTAATATTGGAACTCCTCTAATTTTTATTCCCTTTTTGTGGATAGTTTTTTTAACTAGTTTTAATTTTCTTTTTTTGGTGGCTTTTTATGTCTCTTTTTAGGGAAAAGCTTGAAAAATGTGCCAGGGAGAATGAGAGCCGTGTTGTTCTGGCTCTTGACCTATCCTTGCCAGCCGGAGAGAAGAATTTTAAGAGGAAGCTTTTGAAGAGGGCGCGCTGGGTTTTAAGTGAGGTTATTGAAAACGTTGTGGGCGTTAAGGTAAACTTTCAGTTGTTGCTTCCCTTGGGTCTTTTTGACGGTCTTCAATCATTGATTAGGGATGCTTCTGGTTACGGTCTTCCGCTCATTGCAGATTTTAAACTTAATGATGTTGAGCATACTAATGAGTGGGCTTCCCGCCACTTGTTCGATGCGGGTTTTGACGCTCTAATTGCTAATCCATTTGTAGGCTGGAGGGGAGGTTTAGAAACAGTTTTTGGTGTGGCCAAGAAGTCAGGGAAGGGCGTCATCCTCTTAGTTTACATGTCTCATCCGGGCGCCAATGAGGGCTATGGCCAGAGAGTAGTTGGTGAGGATGGAACCATAAGCTTCCAATACGAGGTTTTTGCTGAGAGAGCCAAGTCCTGGGGGGCGGATGGAGTTGTGGTTGGCGCAACACAGCCCAAAGTGGTTGAAAGAGTTTACCGAATTGTGGGGGGAAAAATTCCCATATTTAGCCCGGGTATAGGCGTCCAGGGAGGGTCTGTCAGTGAGGCTTTCAAAGCGGGTACCGCTTACGCAATTGTGGGGCGCTCAATATACGAGTCAGAGGATCCCAGAAAAGCTGCAGCGGAGATAAAGGAAAAAATCAACGAAATAATAAAATAATTCAATAAAAAACGGTTTGGGATCTTGTCTATGTTCTTTAGGCTTGTGTTAAATTTATTTTGTTTGGGTGGCTGGTTTTTTTTATGGTTTTCATTATTTCTTCAAGTTTCTGGAGAAGTTCTGGATGAAATTTTTGGTAGTCTTCCAGTTCCCGTTGTGTTTCTTCCACGAAATCGATGAATTCCCTTATGTCCTGAATTTTTTTGTCAAAATTTATTGTTAGTTCGTTTTCCCGCCGTACCAGTGTTTCCATGTCTATTAGTCCTTCGAGGGCGTTTCTGAGGTAAAAGAAAGTTTCCTCTGCGTTGGTGGCAGTGATGGCTTGTTTAACCCAGAATAGGTGAGAAAAAAACTCGTTAATAGCCCTCTTTCTTAATTCTAGGTACTCAATTATTCTCTGAATATGCATTTGGGTGTCCTCTGCCATTTCCAAGTATTTTTCGGCGTGTTCCCTGATAGCTTCTGCCGACTCTATCTCCCCATCAAATCTTTTTCTTATCTTGTCGGTTAGCCTTTGACACAATTCCAAGTACTCTTGAACCTGCTTCTTTTGCGCTTCCTCCAATTTACCTCCCAAACCTATCAGCGATGCCTTACTATTTATCTTTAACCAGACTCCATAAAGTTGAAACCAAATTTTACCGTGTTTTTTATTACATAATACATGAAATTTTATAATTTTTAACATAATTCTTAACTTTATCTATTTCAACTTTTTGGATTTCACATTTTAAGTGTCAACTCCCCCTCTCCAAAATAGTCTCCTCCTCACCGATGAACCCCACACTAATCAAAATGATAAAAATAGTATCTATTCTGAATCGAATTCTAACCAATCACACTAAAACTCATTGAAAAATATTGTCGAAAACCATTGGACACGTGGCCTCCGATTCTTACTCGCACCCTCCGAGGATTAGAAACCACTTGTA
This sequence comes from Candidatus Jordarchaeia archaeon, assembly GCA_018383815.1. Classification (GTDB taxonomy): domain Archaea; phylum Asgardarchaeota; class Jordiarchaeia; order Jordiarchaeales; family Jordiarchaeaceae; genus Jordiarchaeum. The sequence goes on from JAHAWU010000091.1 coordinate 8,750, forward strand.
AAAATAGGGAAAGAAAAATAAATAAATGAAAATAAAGTCTCCAAACACAAAATTATTTTTCTCTCCCCCACAAGAAAGGTGAATAAAAATGAAACTTTTTGAACCAATCCAAATAGGCAGTATGAAACTCAAAAATCGGATAGTTATGCCGGCGATGCACCTTGGATACGCGGATCAGGGCTATGTAAACCAGCGAATAATCGACTTTTATGCTGAACGCGCCAAAAATGAGGTTGGACTCATTTTAGTAGGCGGATGCTGGACAGAGTTGCTGGGTAAAGGAATGGATACCATGCTCAGAATAGACAGCGACGAAGCAATTCCGGGACTTTCAAAATTGGCCAAAGCCATACATGAAGGCGGAGCCAAATGCGCAGCCCAGCTTTATCACTCAGGCAGATACGCTTTCTCAATGATTATTGGACAAACCCCAGTAAGTGCCTCAGCAGTTCAATCCAAATTTACAGGCGAAACTCCCAGAGCAATGACAAAGGAAGAAATAATTCAGACAGAGAAGAACTATGGAGAAGCAGCACTGAGAGCAAAGAAAGCGGGTTTCGACGCTGTGGAGCTAATAGCCTCAGCAGGTTACCTGATTCCACAGTTTCTCTCACCACTTACCAATAAGCGGGACGACGAATACGGTGGAGATCTAAAAGCCAGGACAAGGTTCGGCGTGGAGTGTATACAAGCCATAAAAGACAGAGTCGGCGACGATTACCCCCTAATTATGAGAATTTCAGGCGACGACATGATGCCCGGCGGGAACACCTACAAAGAAGTCCGGGTATATGCTCCAATATTCGCAGAGGCGGGAGTTGACATGTTTAATGTTACAGGAGGATGGCACGAGTCTACCGTTCCACAGATTACTATGAATGTTCCTCGCGGTACCTACGTTTGGCTTGCTGAGAACGTAAAAGAAGTTGTTGATGTTCCCGTTATGGCGTGCAACCGGATTACAGACCCCCTGCTGGCTGAGCATATTCTCCTCGACAACAAGGCAGACTTAGTGGGTATCGGTCGAGCTTTAATCTGTGACCCCGAGTGGGCTAGAAAAGCTAAGGAAGGACGTTTCAAAGAGATTCGCCAGTGCTTAGGCTGCAACCAAGGCTGCTTTGACCATGTGTTCTTGTTAAAACCTGTGGAGTGTCTGGCCAATGCTGCGGCAGGCCGTGAAGCAGAATACCAGATCAAGCCAGCCGCCAAACGCAAAAAGGTTCTCATTATTGGCGGTGGACCTGCAGGTATGGAGGCTGCTAGAGTGGCAAAGCTTAGAGGACACGAAGTAACACTATATGAAAAGTCCCATTCGCTGGGTGGCCAATTAAACCTAGCAGCGGCGCCGCAGGATAGGCGGGAATTCAAGAATCTTGTAGAGTACCTGTCCTACCAAATGAGCCTACTAGGTATTAATGTGGTTCTGGGTAAAGAGGTTACACCAGAGGTGGTAAAGAAACTGAAGCCTGATGTGATTATCGTCGCCACCGGTGGACGGCCGCTGATTCCCAATATTCCTGGTGTTGACGGCCCCAACGTTGTTAAGTCTTGGGATGTGCTCGCGGGTAAGGTGGCTGTGGGTAAGAAAGTGGTGGTGGTGGGTGGTGGCGGTGTGGGCTGTGAGACGGCGCTTTATCTAACTGATCGTGGCTCCATTACTCCTGAGCAGATGATTTTCTTGGTTAATTTTGGCGTTTTGGATCTGCAGACCGCTTACGATATGGTGAGAAAGACCCGTGATGTTACTATTGTGGAAATGATGGACAAGATGGGCGCGGATATTGGTAGAACATGCCGCTGGACGATTCTGAAAACTCTATCAATGCGCGGTGTGAAAATGTTGACAAACTCCAAAGTAGCCAAAATTAATGATAGAGGAGTTATTCTGGAGAATGGAGACATTCTTGAAGCGGATACCGTGGTTTTAGCAGTTGGCACTGTTCCTAATAATGAACTCATCGACCAGTTGGAAGGCTTAGCTCCCGAGGTGTATGCTATTGGTGACTGTGTACAGCCCCGAAAAGCGTTTGAAGCGGTTCACGAAGCGGCGGAAATAGCTCGCAAGATTTAAGCACCACTAATCATCTCCCACAGGCACTCGTTTGAGGATAAAACATTCTTCTTTTTCTCTTTAATTGGTTTATATGTGCATTCGATATTCGAGTACGAATTTTAGGGTTGTCTACCTTTATTCGCTACAAAAACATTTTCACACTCTAAGAAGCAAAGCTCATGTAGGTGTGCTGTGAAGACATTTTTCGCATTTTGTCTAAAAAGCTTCGGCTCACCATTTTTTTAATTCGATGATGGTGCGGAAATTTTTGGAGGTCAAACTGTCAGTTGGAGCAAATTTATAAGGGTTAAATGATGTTCTGAATATTATATCTTAAAGACTAGCAATTGCTGGGTGATTGTGGTAAATTATTATCGTATCTGGTGACTTATAGGAGGTCAAAAGAATGGGTAAGATTAGAGTGGCCATCGCGGGACTCGGTAACTGTGCCAGTTCAATAATTCAAGGCGTTTATTACTATTACAATGCTACAAAGGAGGAAACTGTTCCTGGTTTAATGCATGTGAATTTTGGAGGATACTATCCTAGAGACATTGAATTCGTGGCAGCGTTCGAAGTGAATAAGCTGAAAATTGGAAGAGATATAAGTGAAGCTATTTTTGCAAAACCCAACTGTGTTAGAAAATTTGCCGAAGTACCCGAGTTGGGTGTTAAGGTTCTTCCGGGACCGATAATGGACGGGGTAGCGCCACACATGGTAGAATCCTTTTTCTGCTATGATCCTAAAGAGACTAAACCCGTAGATGTGGCTGCGTCTCTCCAAGAGGCCAAGGCAGACATTCTCATAAATTTCTTGCCAGTGGGAAGTTATGAGGCCTCCAGATACTATGCTCAAGCATGTCTAGATGCGGGCTGTGCTTTCGCCAACTGTATCCCTGAGTTTATAGCTTCAGATCCAGTGTGGGCCAGTAAGTTTGAGGAAGCAGGGTTACCTGTGGCTGGTGACGATATTAAGAGCCAGATTGGTGCCACCATCCTTCACAGAACGCTGGTTAAACTTTTGCTGGACAGGGGAGTCAAAATAGACGAAACCTACCAATTAAACATTGGTGGAAATACTGACTTTGAGAACATGACTGTGGAGGAGAGGTTAAAAAGCAAGAGGATCAGTAAGACGGAAGCAGTTACAAGCCTTACTCCCTATAGTATACCGGTGAGAATAGGGCCCTCAGACTATGTACCGTTCTTAGGCGACCAGAAAATATGTTATATCCGAATTAGAGGTAAAAAATTTGGCGATATGCCGGTAAGCCTTGATGTCAAACTATCTGTGGAGGATTCTCCCAATAGTGCGGGTATGGTTATTGATGTTATTAGAGCAGTTAAACTGGCTCTTGACAGAAAAATTTCTGGGCCTCTCATAAGCATCTCATCATACGCGTTTAAACATCCCCCCACCCAGGTTCCAGACACCACTGCCAGACAGTGGGTTGAAGAATACCTTCAAGGAAAAAGAGAAAGGTGAAAATCCAAAGTTCTCTGTTTCTTTTCCACTCACCATACAGAGATAGTTTAATTTAAGTCTACAACTTTTAATATTTTTATGTTATCTTTATTTTTTTGATTAAAGAGTTATGAAAATGATAATATTATTAAACTTCGGCTTCGTATATTATACCAATGACAAAGCGGAGGAAAGCTAATGAGCGAGGAACCTCCATCCCCCGAGCAAATCAAAAAAGATAAGGAACTTATGGAAAAACTCCAAGCTGAGAAGAAAAAAGAACTACAAAAATCCATGGCTGAGGGAAAAGCTGGCAGAGAAGCCGCGATGAAAGAGGCAGCATCCAAACTCGAATCCCACATCGCAGAAAAAGCAAGCAAGGGAGCTCCCCAATAAACAAGTTAGTCACCCTCCTCCCCGTTTTTAAAAAATGGTGCTCATAAAGAGAAACCCAAAAAACACCCTCTTTTTTATTTTTATATTTGCTTATATAAAATATCTAACTATCCAAGAAGCACAGTCCACCTTTTCGCAAAGGGTAAATTATGTTTTTGTAAATTGTCCTTAAATGCTTTGGTTGAAGACCCTTGCGAAATAAAAATGAGTTATATAGATGCCCTTCATTAGGATTTCTTTTTCGTCGCTTCTTGTCTACTCCAGAGTTCCTTCTTGAGCATGTCTCTTATGGCAACCCTAATGGCCTCACTTCTGCTGGGATAGATGCCTAATTCTACCAAGTCTGTTAGGCCCTCTATATAAGCGTTTGGCAGCTTTATGCTAATCAACTTCATAGACGGTTTCTTCATGGTCTAGTTCTCCCCAGTGAGAGTTAACTTATTCTAAAGGTAAAGAGACGTTAAAAATTTTTTTAGAAGAAACTTTTTGAAACATTTTATTCCAATTTTCAAAAAGCAGTGCTCGGAAAGAATTTTATTTTTCCGATTCGGAAAATTCGCAAAACCATTAAATATCCGTTATGTTGCAATTGAATTAACCGGACTTTACAGGTGATTATCTTGTTTGAACATGAAACAAGAACCTTCCCCATAAAAACCAAAAGCATTTGCCCTGAATGCCAAAAAGTCATAGATGCCACACTATATGAAGAACAGGGAAAAGTACTTATGGAAAAAACATGTCCTGAACACGGCAAAGTAACCGACATATACTGGGGCGATGCAGAACTCTTCCAGAAAGTGGAGAAATGGTGGCTAGACTCCATACCCCTACAAAACCCCAGAACAAGAGAAAAACTCGGTTGCCCCTTTGACTGCGGCATCTGCAACAAACACCTCTCACACACCGCCCTAGCCCTCATAGACGTCACCAACAGGTGCAACCTCCGATGCCCAATATGCTTTGCAAACGCTGCAGTAACCGGCTACGTGTACGAACCCTCCCTAGAACAGATACGCTTCATGCTGGAAAACTTCAGAAACAACCAACCAATCCCAGCCCCCGCAGTACAGTTCGCAGGTGGAGAACCCACCGTAAGAGAAGACCTACCTGAAATTATCCGCACCGCAAAAGAAGTTGGCTTCCAACACGTAGAAATAGCCACCAACGCCATAAGGCTATCTGAAAGCGTAGATTACTGCCAAGAACTTAAAGATGCAGGGTTAAGCACTCCCTACATGCAATTTGACGGTTTAACACCTGAACCCTATAAAGTAGCACGAGGAGTAAACCTCCTTCCCAAAAAGATGAAGGCCATAGAAAACTGCCGCAAGGCAGGTTTAACCTCCATTGTTCTCGTACCCACAGTGGTTCGAGGAGTTAATGATAACCAAATAGGAGACATCATAAATTTTGCGGTAAAAAACGTCGACGTAATTCGAGGAATAATATTCCAACCAGTAAGTATAACTGGAAGAATCGACGAATCCAAAAGAATGGACATGAGAATAACAATACCCGACGTTATGAAAAAATGCGAAGAACAAACTGAAGGAAAAATAAAATACCAAGACTTCTACCCTTGCAGCACGCCCGCCCCACTATCACGAGCCCTAGGCGCCTACACAGGAAGAAGTATAGTAGAATTTGGAAACAATGTCCATTGCGGCATGGCCACAATTATCCGAGTGGAAGAAGACGGAGAATATTATCCAATTACTCACTATGTAGATGTGGAGAGGTTTTTTGGTTCCTTGGAAAAGGTGGCTAAGGACTTTGAGGGCGGAAGCCTCGCTAGAGCGAAAGGCAGAGTGAGAGCTGTGACCAGTGCTTTGCGGTTCTTTAAGAAGAAGGGAACACTGTTTAATTTGATGCGTAGGGTTATGAGTTCAGGAGAGTACCATGCTCTGGGCGACTTTATGAGATCAATTATTCTAGTAGGTATGATGCACTTCCAGGATCCGTACAACTTTGATCTTGAGAGAGTTAACAGGTGTGTAATTCATTATGGTACTCCTGATGGACGGATAATTCCTTTCTGCACCTACAACAGTATTCACAGGGAACGAGTCGAAAAACAGTTCAGCATTCCCATCGAGGAGTGGCGTAAACAAAAGGGCATAAAAGAAGTGGCTGTGGAACAAGTAGTTGAAGGCTAAAAACATAGTTCAATAATATTTACTTACTTTGGGGTTTCTTTACCCCTATTTTTGTTCACGACGCTACTGTAAGATTGTATTTGTTGGATGAATTGTGTTTTTGGTGGGTTTTGGGTTATCCTCCCTTGATTTTGGGTAATACTATTATTTTTGTGCCTTTTTCGATTTCCTCGTCTAGGTTTGCTTTTTTCCCATCTATGAGGACGGCGAAGAATTCCTGTTCTAGTCCCATTTCTTGGAGGAGTTCCGCAACTGTTTGACGCTGATTGGAAATTATTTTTATGAGTCCCCCGCCCTGTTTGGTTTCGGATTCTGACAATTATGCTACCTCCAATAATAAGTATTGTTTTAACTTTTTAGATGATTCTCTTTAGAAAAATGAGTATTTTACTCTAATTAAATTTTTCGCTGAAGATTTTGGCACAGTTAACCTGGAGTCCCCAATCACGGGCAGAGTTATATGCTCCTCTTCCTTTATAAATAGACACGGTGATTTGTTTGGATTCATATTCCCAACTCATCAAAGAAGCCCTAGAAAAACCCGGCGACACAAGGGTTAAACAGAAACTCAAGACCTGGTCCGGCGAACTCCCCTGCCCCAACTGCGGCTCCCCCTCACGCAAAAACGGCACAAGAAAATATAGGGACGCCACAACCACACAGGAGTACAAGTGCAAG
>JAHAWU010000226.1 GCA_018383815.1 Candidatus Jordarchaeia archaeon
TGAGAAACGAACACATCACCCAGTCAAATAGCTGAAAACCCTCTCAATATCCAAATCTTCCGAACATTATTGCCTCCCCACCTCGCTCTCCGGGCACCGGTACTTTCCTCCGGGGGTCTTTATGAACTTTATTTTGCCGGCGTAGGCCCACTTCTTCACGGCAACGCAGGACACTCGGAACAGCTTTGCCACTTCACCCGTGGTGTAGAGCTTCTCCATGGCCAAGTATATAAGTTTCGAAAATTAATAAACTTTACGATAAATAGAAGCAGTTTTTACCCCCCAGTATCAAATCCACCAACACACGCAATGGTTGCGGATGTAACCTTAGTTAGTAGACTCTCCGCAATAGATGTGAATTCCAGGGAGTATCCACCCAACTCCTTTACTTTTTTAGCTGCACTTATTGTGTCAAACGTGCTTCCGCTTCCTGAATAAAAAAGAATGCGGTATGCTCAATATCATAAGGCTGGTCATAATTCAAAAGCTCCACAGAATCAAAATCCTCTGCACTCATACCCGCATATTTCCAGAGAGCCGGAGCCACAACTTGACCAATGAATTGAGATGTGCCCATCCCTATTTGCACCACGTGGTCAATCTCTCGAGTAACCATCTCTTCAGCAATTTTTTTATGTGATCCTCAACCACTTCGAATGTGGCTTTTAGAACCGTAGGCTCGGTTAAGATATCCTTGTAGAGGTTGAAGGGATGTTGAGTAGCAGGTTTGGACCCTAGGGCTCTATACATTACGGGATATTCTGTAGTTCCTTCAATTTCCTGAAATCTATCTCCCTTTATGAAACTCCAGGCTGCGGGCCTCTCATCATGTCTCATAACTCTTTTTTCTTGAGCCATTTCCAATACCACTCCAGTATGTGTTAATGGACAAACTGGCGCAAAGTAGTAAGTATGTATTTTTGATTTTGTGGGGTGTGTAAAAATGTTCCCTCAAAAAAACATTTTAGGGCTCAAAAAAATGGAGAAGGAGGCTTAGGAAGCCTCCCCAAAAACAGGGCCCACAACAAAAATTACACACCCCCAAACAAAAAATACACACACATTACATTGCGCCGGACAAACTCACCTAAAAATTTAAAAATGTTGAAACAGCCGCCCTTTCGACTGTTTTTGGCATTTGGATAGTGTGAGTTTGGCCGTTCTTTAAGCGATTTTGATTAATAAAGGTAAATTATTTTTTGTTTGTATATAGTTTAATAATAATATTTTTTATTAAAAACATGTTTTTTCCTATTTCGAAACCTATATAAGCCTACGAATTCAATTATTTAGCACAGCAACACAATTAAGAGGATGCGGTGAGCGCTATGGAAAGCTTAAAAATTATACGATTCCAATCAATAAAGAATGGCTCCATCCGCTGGTTACACATAGGCAACATTCTCCTCATGTCCTCATCCCTAGCAGGTTTGATCATTGCCTACAGCGCCATGAATTCACTAGCCGTAACCGCACTAGGACTAGTATTCATAGCCTCACTTAGCCTTGAAGTTTTAAGAAGCAATTTTAAAGTGAATCCTGGTAAGGAAGACGCCACCAGAACACAGGAAATTAAACAACGAACCAGCGGGAGAAAAAGAAGATAAGAATTTTTTATTTACTCACTTTCATTGATAATTGAAAGTCTCCACAAAGGCTGTAGCACTGCTTTAGTTGGAGCAGAAAAAAGGGGTTTTCACTTATTTTTGGTAAAAATTTAAATCTAATTGGGGAGAAATACTATAAAAGTAACTGAAGATGGAGGTTAATTTTTTGCCTATTGACTTTGGATTTACCCCTGAACAGGAAGAATTGAGGGCTTCGGTAAGGGAATGGTGCCAGAAGGAGATCGCGCCCTTAGTGGATGAAATGGAAGCCAAGGAAGAATTCAACAAGGGTCTTGTCGCCAAGTTTAAAAAGAAGTTTTTGAACATGTGGATTCCCAAGGAGTATGGAGGAACAGAAGCCGACACCGTGGATATTTGCATTGTAGCTGAGGAGGTTGGCTATGTTTGTGGCTCCTGTTTAACCCTCCTAGAAGTGGGAGGCCTTGGTTGTCTACCCATTGTAATTGGTGGAACTGAGGAGCAGAAAAAGAGGTTCCTGCCACCCATAGCCAATGGAGAGAAGTTTTACGGATTCGCTTTAACTGATGAGGGCCCAGGCTCTGACCCCGCCAATATGAAGACGAGAGCGGAGAAAAAAGGAGACGAATATATCTTAAACGGGATGAAGCGTCTAATTAGTAACTGCGACATTTCACACAGCATACTCACCTTCGCTAAAACCGATCCCTCAAAAGGAGCAAGAGGCATCAGTGCCTTTCTGATTGATATTGGAACACCAGGATTTGTGGTTGGAAAAAGGCTGTGGGGTTGGGGTATAAAGGTACACCACACAAACGAGTTAGAGTTTCACGACTGCAGAGTCCCCGCAGACAGATTAATCGGCAAAGAGAATGAGGGATTCGTATACGCCATGAAGTGCCTTGACCGAACCAGGCTTGTTTTAGCTGCGGGCAATGTGGGAATAGCCAGAGCATCTTTCGACATAGCGGTGAAATTTGCGCAGGAAAGAATAGCCTTCGGAAAGCCCATATCGGAAAACCAGGCAATAAGCTTCAAACTTGCCGAGATAGCCACAGAAATTGAAGCCGCACGCCTCCTAGCCTACAAGGCAGCTTGGCTGGACAACAAAAAGGTTCGCCACACCACAGAAACCTCCATGGCTAAATGGTACGCCTGCGAACTTGCAAGAAAATCCGCCGAAGCCGCAGTGAAAATATTGGGCGGCTATGGGTGGAGTAAGGACTACCCAGTAATGATACACTTACACGACGCCCTAGGATTCATTAACGCCCAAGGAACTACAGAAATACACAAAATGATAATATCCAGAGCAATATTCGATTAAATCCCCAATTTCACCCCATTTTTCTATTCCAACCAGCAACCTAAAAGCTACAAACTGTTATAGGATTCTGTAGACGGAGCGTCTAGAAATCATACATATGCGGAACGAATTCTACCTTGACGCCCCATGCGACTAAGGCAGGCTTCGCTTAGAGTTTTATTAGCTGTAGTATTATGGGCTTATATCTTAGAGGGTTTCAAATATTGAATAAGAGTTGAAGTGCTACTGTGTGGAAACCGGCTTTTCCAAATGCTTTTCTTGCGGAAACATTGGTGTGAGTGGTAAAGGAAATGGGTTTGTAGCCCATGCCTTCCAGGTAGTCCGCCAGTTTTGATATCATGTAGGATCCGTAGCCCCTTCTTCGGAAACTTTGGTGTATTATGGGTATTATTGTGGCGTAGTTTTGGTATCTTGATTTTTTCCAATACGCTACTCCCACCACGATATTTTCGTGAATCAAAATCCAGTAGGTGTCTTCGCCAATCTGGGATT
>JAHAWU010000006.1 GCA_018383815.1 Candidatus Jordarchaeia archaeon
CTCCAGGTTTTCTAGGTTTAAGTTTTGAATGACTTCTTCAGCTTTCATAAAAATACATTGGCAGTACCTAACTTTGTAGTTTACCTAAATAACATACATATTACATTGCGCCGGCTACTTCTTGGATAAACTTTAAATGTGTATGTTTCTACACTTCACTAGGTAATAATAAAGGAGGATTTCAAGAATGCCAGGTTCTCATGGTAGTCTAACAAAAGCGGGAAAGGTGCGTAGCCAGACCCCCAAGGTTGAAGCTAAAGAGAGAAGAATGCCCATTCCCAGAATAAGAAACCGCCGCAACTATGTTAAAAGAATAATTAATGAAAAACTCCCTGGACAAGCGGGCAGCCTACTGGCTAGAAGAAGAGGGGTAGGCCAAATATAAAGGAAATTAAAAGCGACTCACCACTAAAATTGAAGAAGCTCTATGCTTCAAAGTGTTTTAAACTATTTTTCTGAACTACATATAAATACCAACTCAATGTTTAGGCTAGAGAGGAATATATGTTCAGGTTTTACTTGTAGAAGTTTTTCATGATACGTGTTTAGTGCTATTAGTTGGCAAGGACGACACCCACCACTCTTTGATGAGTGAAGGAGTCCCACAATATTTAATGATTATAAGTAATATTTATTTCTAAAAAATATGAGAAAAGGATATAAATATTAATGTTTAAATTGTTCAGTCTACAAAATTATTGTGCGATGTGAAGTTTATGTTACTGACAACAGTAATCGGATCATTCCCTAGAATAGATATGGATTTTCGGGACAATATCATTCTTGCAGTGGAGTCTCAAGTTAAGGCGGGCATAAATCTTGTTAGTGATGGACAAACTCGCGCAGACATGATTACCTACTTCGCTGAACATGCGCAGTGTTTCGAGAAGAGGGGAGACAAATGGTACATAACGGGCAGAATAGAGCATGACGGCAAGAGCATAGCGGCTGAAGACCTCACTTGGGTAAAAAAATATCTTAAAGAAAAATACGGTGAAAAAGCGCCTCAGCTCAAGGGAATAGTAACCGGGCCAGTTACAATGATTATGAGTGGACTGCTCAAAACAAAAGACTACAAGGGATACAGAGACCCCGAACTGTACAGAGACATGGGAAAATTTGTAAACACCGAAGCACACTTGCAGTTGGAGGCTGGTGTTGACGCAATACAGATAGACGAACCCTACTATAGCGTTGGTGCACCCATGGATTTAGCCAAGGAAGCCATAAAAATAGCGAGGAAGGACATAAAAAAACCAGTTCACCTTCATGTTTGCGGAAATATCACCAAAGTGTTTGACACTCTCCTTGATTTTCCAGTAGACATTTTGAGCCATGCCTTTGCGGGCAATCCAGAAAATTTCGCAGTTATCTCAAAGGACAAACTGGTGAAAGCAAAAAAGAAGTTAGGTGTGGGATGCGTACGTTCCGATACCCCCGAATTAGAGAATGTGCAAAGTATCGTAGAAGTGTTAAGAAAAGCTATTAATCTTGTGGGAGAAGAAAACATCATCGCGCATCCTGACTGCGGCCTAAGAGGATTAAAGGACGACAAGGTAGCAACAGAAAAACTAGTGCGTATGGTTCAAGCAACTAGAGAAATAAGATAGGTACCTTTGGATTATTTATTTCTGGGGCTTCCACTTTTCCGCCATTTTATCCAATTCTTTTTCTATGTCGGGAGGCAAGGCCTCCGGCTGGTGTTCAGAAAGTATCCTTCGTACTTCTTCTCTGGCTTTTTGATAAATGTTTTTAGATCCCTTTTCTTGCCACAAAGAAGTTGTTAACCGATCAATAAGGGCGGAGGGTAGAAATTGTTCAGCTCTGAACCACCTAAGAGTGTGTCTCGAATTCAGGAAATGTCCCCCAGGCCCCATTTTTCTGATTAGTTCCTCAGCAAGGGTCTCCTCAGAAATCTGAATTCCTCGAATCATTCTCAATGCCATCCCACAAATCTCGTTGTCAATCACGAGCTTTTCTAGACTCTGACAACTTTCAAAATCTAACATGCCAGGCCCAGAAATCATATTTATTCCAGTTAGGGCTCCCAAAACTATTCCCAGTGCTGATTCGAACCCTGACTGGGAGTCTACGGTTTTCGAGTCACTCAGACCCAAATAGGCATGGGTGGGCAGACCCAAATACTTGCCAATTTGCGCATAAGCGCAGTCAATCATAATGGTTTCTATTGCACCCATAGGTGTTGTACCCTGCCGCATATCAAAAATCGCTGGAGACCCACCATAGATACAAGGCGCTCCGGGATTTGCAAGCTGGGCGATTACTATTCCGCTCAGAGTTTCGGCGGTGTGTTGAACAATAGCGCCTGCAAGGGTGGCGGGGGCTGTTGCGCCAGCCAAAGGCATGGAAACGATTTCTACGGGAATTCCATATCTGGCGCAGTCGATTAGGTTCTGTGAGGTTATATCACTCCACTCAAGAGGGGGTGTGGGGCAGACGTCAAAAACTGCCATAGGTTTTTCCGCCACGTTGCCCTTATCTCCAACTATTTCTAGTAATTTTTTCATTTCGTGGACTCCATCTTTTGTGAAGGCTCCCGTGATTACAGGTTTAGTGGAGTTTTTCAAAACGAGGTAAAGGCGGTATCTATCCACGAATCTTTCTGGAACATCGGTTATGACTAGGGCGGTGCTCTGGGCGTGAATAAATTCAAGAAAGTCTGCGAGGCGTACAAATTTTTCAAGGTCACTGGATACTGGTTTTCGGATAACTCCATCATCAAGAATGTGTATTGCTGCAGAACCCGGGTCAAAGTGGACATCATTACCCTTCAAAAGGAGGCGGCGTTTTCCACCACGGTTATATAGTTTAACTTCTTTGGGTGTAGATTTTACACATTTCTTAACAAGATCCTCGGGAAGCTTGGCTCTCCTCTTTTCTAAATCGATCATCACTCCATTTTGTTTTAAAATGTTGAGAACTTCGCTGTTGTCGATTTCAATCCCCGGATCCTCAAGTATTCTTAGGGCGGAGGAGATAATCTCTTTAATGCTCTCCTCTTGCAATAAACTTATGGTGGGACGCTGAGCAGTGGTCTCTTCCATTTAGGGTTCACCTCCAAGGAGCTCCTTAACTTTTCTCACGGCTTCCATGGCGTTCTCAGCATAGGCATCGGCACCTATCTGTTCTGCCCAGCTCTGAGAAGCAGGGGCGCCGCCCACGATTACCTTCACCTTTTCCCTCATCCCCCTATTTGTCAGTAGTTTTATCACCTCTTCTTGGTGGGCCATAGTAGTTGTTAGTAGAGCGGATAGGCCTACAACTTGTGCCTCGTTCTCCTCAACTTTGGAAACAATAGTTTCAGCACTGACATCCTTACCCAGATCGATTACCTGAAAACCGGCGGCGGACAGCATGGTAGAGACGAGGTTTTTACCCAAATCGTGGATGTCTCCCTCCACGGTTGCCATAACCACCTTCACGCCTCTCCAGCTGCCAGCTTTTCCTTCCTCTTGCTGGGGTAAGTGTGGTTCAAGAATTTTGAAAGCCTTATCGACAAATTCTGCGGCTATCACTAGTTCAGGTATAAATCTTTGTCCTTTCTCGAAAAGGTCTCCCATCTGCCTTAGCCCTTCTGATAGTGCAGAAATTATTTTTTCGGGTGGCAACTTTTCAAGCGATTTCCTCGTGAGCTTTAATGTTTCTTCCTCATCAATTTCCAATATGGCTTGAACTATTCTCTGATGCAAATCGTTTTCCATTTCCGATTTAACTCCCAAGTCTTGTACACCATTTTTAGGGTTAAGGGTCTATATAAAAATTAGAAGGGAATGGGAACATTCCATTAGAAGGGGTAATAAAGTTAACTGCAAATTTGAAAAAAGTTACCATTCCCATAAAACTATCTGCCTTTATTCAGACATATGGAATTATGGTAAATTGTTTGGCTAATTTTCACATTGTGGAATCTTGCGGTATTCAGGAATTGAAGTTTCGTTATTGTATAATTTTTTGAGTATGCTTATGTTCTCACTTGAATCCTTAATGGTTAATGTGTAGTTTTTGGATTTTTGAGTTAATTCGTTTAAAAATTAATGGATTCGCACAATTTAGCCCAAGCAGAGAAATTTGTCAAGATAAGAGGGGAAGGCAGTAGTCTACTCGTAATTAGCCGAAGAGTGATTTTGCTCGCTCATCCGGCTTCTCGGATAGATCTTTAAAAAAGGAATCTATTTTATTTCTGAAACCATCATAGTATGTTCTTATTGGAGAATCGAGGTTTTCCGCGTATTCCTCTAGGAATGTGTCAAGAATTTTATGTAAGATTTCTTTCATAAGTTTAAAATCTGTGTCGCGGTCACAGATAGCATATGCTACGAATTTTCCCTCGTTTTTAGGAGATTTATAGTAGATGATGCTTAAAGTTTTTAGCTGGATGATGTCCAAACGGTCTCCAAATGTGCTACGGGTTGCTATCTCAAGAGCTGAAAAAAGGGCGCTCTTCAAATCCTGATCCACACTAGATGTGGAGTAGTACTCCCTAAAAACCAGAAGAAGACCATTGCGCATAATTCCCGCTTCGTAGACGGTCAAGGATTACACCCAAATTATTCAACATGTCCCTACTATTAAAATGCAAAAGTCATATATTTGTGTGTTGATAAGGAACAAGTAGTTTCTATAATAGTGTCTTCTAAATTGTATAATATTTGAGCTGGTTGTATCAGAGTTGGTAGTAATAGTGGGTCTTGATCTTGCTTCAAAGGAGACGAACCCCACAGGATTCGCCCTTTATGACGATGGATACGTAGTAACCACCATAGTTTACACCGATATACAAATAATTAGTAGCACTGTCAGAGCGTATCCGGACCTTGTAGCTATTGATGCACCACTTACCTATAATGAGGGTTATAGAGAGGCAGATAAGGAGCTCATTCGTAGAGGGATTAAGGTTTTTCCTCCAAATTTTGTAAAAGAGCTGACTTGGAGGGCAATAAAGCTAAAAGCGAGGTTAGGTAATGTCGTTGAGGTTTTTCCGGGCGCCTTTTACAAAATTATGGAGGTTAATGAGAACCAGTTGGATAGATTTGTAAGTTTTGAACATAGGCCCCGAACCAAACACGAGCTTGATGCAACAGTATGCTGTATAATAGCGGCAATGTTTCTTGATGGAAAAGCGGAGGCAATAGGAGGAAAGGGGGAAAAAATAGTGATACCTAAAAAGGAAAAAAAGGGGGCAGATTGAATAAAAAATTTTATTTAAATTTCATGTGCCACAATAGTTCTCCGCTGTAGTTAATTGTTTATTAAAAATTCTTTTTTGTCGGTGAATAGTTTATGGGCAAAGCTTAAAAGAACTTTGATATTACTATTTTTTTAAAAAGTATTACTAGGAGGGATGGAGTCGTGCCAACTAAAATCACAGTGCTAGCCACAATAGCTGTTTCCAGTTCCTTTGCTGAAGCAGTTAAGGAAATAAGAGAAGAATACGGCGAAATAATAGAACTTAAACTCTACTATGTTCACGAAATTATTGAGGAACTAGTCGATGAGAGAACCTTTAAGGAGGATATTAGAACCTCAGATATTGTTCTTTTAGATATAAGAAGTCGAGGAAGACCTCTAGATTTAGCCAGAGAGGCTTTAGCAGATCAGGAAAAAACGGTGATTACACTAGTCGGCGGGACTGCGGAGGTTATGGCGCTTACGCGGATGGGTTCTTTTTCCCCCGCAAAAATGTTTGAGAAGCAGAAACCCTCTGCCAAGGGGTATGTTGATTGGAGAAAAATTCGAAGGATTCAGAGTATGATTGAGAAAATGGGGACTGCTTTACCTTTTGGCAGTTTGAAACATGCCCGAAACTGGATTCGCGTCATGAACTACTGGAAACATAGCGGAAAAAGGAACATTAAAAACCTGCTTCTATTTGTTGCCAGCGAGTATGGCGGACAAAATGTGAAGTTTGAACCACCAGTGGAGCTTCCTCTAGAGGGAATATATCACCCAAAACTGGACCGGTACTACACAAGTTTAGATGATTACCTAAAAGAAAACTGTGACCCCCAGAGACCCAGCGTGGGAATTTTATTCTATGGGGGAATGCATTTTGAGTCGTCTGTTGTAGGTGTCAGTGCTCTAATTGATAAGCTGGAAAAACGTGTTAATGTTATTCCCGTATATTCTGATGGTGTGGATAATTTGAAGGCAATCAGAAAATTCTTCTTTAAGAATGGGAAACCTATTGTTGACGCGGCTGTTAGTTTCGTGTGGTTTCGCATCAATGGGGGGCCTTTGGGCGGGGAGCCACAAGAAACCCTCAACCTGTTAAGGGAGTTGAACATTCCCTTTTTTGACGCTGCACCAATGTATATGAGGGAAATCGAAAAGTGGAAGAAGTCCACTCAAGGATTCTCCCCGGTGGAACTGATTGCTGCGGTCACACTTCCCGAGCTTGATGGTCTCATAGAGCCTGTGCCATCTCTAGGACTAAGGAACTTGGACTACAGTGATGTCTTAGGGGCTGATGTTAAGTTAACTGCGGCCATAGAGGATCGTATTGAGAGAATTGCGGGTCGCATTCTCAATTGGCTGAATTTGAGGAGGAAAAAGAATTCTGAAAAAAGGGTCGCAATTGTTATCTACAATTATCCTCCGGGAGAAGGTAATGTAGGCAACGCCGCATATTTGGATGTTTTTGCCAGCTTAGATAAAATAATTGAGAGATTGAGAAAAGAGAACTACAATGTAGGAGACGGAAAATTTAATTTTAGTGAATTCTTTCTAAATCAGGGATTGGTTAATTCTGGAAAATGGAGTCCTAGGAGCCTTACCTCTCATAACGCGATAATTGTTCCAGTTGAAAAATATGAGGAATGGTTCTCTGAGCTTAGTGAAGAATTGAGAAAGGAGGTTGTTGAAGAGTGGGGTGAGCCGCCGGGGAGCATTATGAGTTACGATAACAGTTTGCTCATTCCGGGACTGGAGTTGGGCAACGTTTTTGTGGGGCTTCAGCCCACTCGTGGAGTCCATGAAAACCCGGCAAAGGCTTATCATGATAAGAATATGCCTCCCCACCACCAGTACATTGCTTTTTATAAGTGGTTAGAAAAGGAGTGGGGTGCAGATGCGGTTATTCATTTGGGCACACATGGAACCATCGAGTTCATGAAGGGGAAGGAGGCGGGAATGTCCAGCGAGTGTTACCCAGACTTTTTAATGGGAAATATGCCCCACCTGTACGTTTACCACATTACTAATCCTTCAGAGGCCATGATTGCTAAAAGGCGTAGCTACGCCACACTGATTAATCACATGTCTCCTCCATATACCCAGTCTGGGCTCTATGAGGAATTCACGGAGTTGGAGGAGCTTATAAACGAGTACTACGAGGCGAAACTTCAGGATCCTGTGCGGGCAAAAAGGATTCAACCAAAAATTGTGGAAAAGGCAAAGCAGCTTAATATTGATTCGATGTCTGTGGAAGAAATTTATGATGAGCTTTTCGCTCTTAAACGCTCAATAATTCCAAGCGGGCTCCACATTTTTGGTGAGAAATATATGGGGGATGACCTTATAGAGTTCCTCTCATTCGTCTTAAGATATGATAGGGGGGAAATCAAATCCCTAAATCGCATTCTATCCCAATCGATGGGAGTCGACTATGATTATGCTCTCAGCCATCCCAACGAAAACCATAATGGGAAAAGCTTGGGGCAAATCTTAACCGAAATTGAAGATAGGGCGAAGGAGATTATACGATTATCACTGGATTCAGTTGAAATGGGCTTAAAGGTCGCTGGGATAGAGAAGAATCTGGCTACGGATCTCAGAAGGACGCTTTCCTACGGTCTTGAAATCGCCTCCCACCTGGAGGAGAGTAGCGAAATGGACAGCCTTATCCAAGCCCTAAATGGTAACTACGTATTTCCAAACTTGGGTGGTGACCCCATACGTACTCCAGAAGTTCTTCCAACTGGTAGCAATACATACCAGTTTGACCCCCGCCTTATACCCAGCGATGTCGCCTATGAGAGGGGAGTTGAAATTGCAGAGAAAACCCTGAAGCAATACTATGATAAGAACGGAAGATACCCAGAGAGCGTGGCAGTGGTGCTCTGGGGATTTGAAACAGTGAAGACCAGAGGAGAAACTGTGGGACAGATACTGGGATATCTGGGAGTAAGGATTGTGAGGGAGAAGAGTATCTGGTTCCCAAAATTAAAATTGATTCCGCTTAAAGAACTGGGAAGACCTAGAATAGATGTCGTGGTAAACATATGTGGATTTTTCCGGGACATGTTCCCAGATACCATGAAGCTCCTAAACGAAGCTTTTAATATGGTCGCCTCATTGGATGAGAAGGAAAATAAAAATTATGTTAAGAAACATTCTGAGGAACTTTATAGAGAATTAGTTAGAGAATTTTCGGATGAAAAAATGGTGAAAAAGCTCTCAAATGCACGCATTTTTGGTCCCAGGTCAGGAGAGTATGGAACCCGACTAACTAGACTGATTGAAACATCCAACTGGGAGTCTGAAAGCCAAGTGGCTGAAGCATACATTGCCAGTATGAATAATGTCTATGCGGAAAACATTCACGGTGAACAAGCGGACAAAATTTATCGGAAAATCCTGTCAAATGTGGAACTAGTCTCCCAAGTTCGAGACACACACGAGTACGAAGTCACAGACCTGGACCATTACTATGAATTCTTTGGGGGCCTCTCAAAAGCAGTAGAAGACATAAGAGGAAAAAAACCAGAGATGCTGATTTCAGACACCACCAAAGAGCAGATAAAAACAGAAACCGTAGACAGGGCCATCCAGAAAGGCGTTAGAACCCGACTGTTAAACCCCAAATGGATAAATGGCATGTTAAAACACCAGTATCATGGAGGCCAAAAAATCGCAGATCGTGTAGAATACCTTCTAGGCTTTGCAGCCACAACCAATAAAGTGGAAAGCTGGATTTGGAGCAAAGTTGCTGAAGACTACGTGTTCAATGAAGAAATGAGAAAAAGAATGCAGGAAAATAATAAGTGGGCACTACACGAAATGATGGGAAGACTCCTAGAAGCAAACCAGCGGGGATACTGGCAAGCAACCCAAGAAGAACTAGATAAACTCCGCCAGCTATACCTAGAATTAGAAGGAGAATTAGAAGAATAAGCAAGCAGTAAGGAAGGATGAAGAATATGACGAGGCATTTGAGAAAATGGTTCTATCCCTTTACAGCCATAGTAGGTCAAGAAAATCTTAAAACAGCACTTATTTCCGTAGCCATAAAGCCTTCAATTGGCGGCGTTCTCCTCCGTGGAGAGAGAGGCACTGGGAAATCAACAGCTGCTCGAGCTCTCGCCGACCTTTTGCCGGAAATAGAGTTTGTAAAGGGATGCCCCTTCAACTGTAATCCAAAAGACACTTCAGAAATGTGTGACGAGTGCTTACACAAATATGAGCGGGGAGAAGAACTTCCAGTAGAAAGAAGAAAAATGAAAGTAGTGGACCTACCCCTGAGCGCAACTGAGGATAGGGTGGTTGGCTCCCTAAATGTTGAGACCGCCTTAAAAGAAGGACAGGCCCGCCTGGAGCCCGGTCTCCTCGCAGAAGCAAACCGGGGAATACTGTACGTGGATGAGGTGAACCTATTAGAGGATCACCTGGTAGATGTGCTCTTGGACTCTGCGGCTATGGGTCTAAACATTGTGGAGCGGGAAGGAGTTTCGGTTGCGCATCCCTCAAAGTTCATTCTTATAGGAACCATGAATCCCGAAGAGGGAGAGCTAAGACCTCAAATATCTGACAGATTCGGCTTATGTGTGCAAATAGAGGCACTAAAGGACGTAGAACAGAGAAAGGAGATAGTTAGAAGAAGAGAGGAGTTTGAAAAAGACCCCAAAGCCTTCCAAGAGAAATACAGTTCACTGCAAAATGAGTTGCGGGAAAAAATTATCAGGGCCCGAGAAATTCTAAACCGAGTGGAAATCAGTGATCAGCTTCTGAGCATTGTTTCCAAGTTATGCCTGGATTTGAATGTTCATACCCATAGAGCAGACATTGTTATTGTGGGCACCGCTAAAGCCCTAGCAGCCTTTGAGGGAAGAACAGAAGTTACCATGGAGGACATAACAAAGGCCGCGAAGCTGGCTCTCCCCCACAGGCTTAGAAGATTGCCCTTCGAAGAAATCGAATCCAAAGAGAAAGAGCTTGAACAGGCTCTTCAAAACTTGCAAGAAAATTCAAACCCACCCAGCACCCAAAGAAAACAACCCAAAAAAGAAACAGAAACAGAAAAGAGGAGCACCCAAAGCAGCTTCCAAGACTTGGTTGGAGTTGCGGGCAAAGCTCCCCAAAAGAAGATCGGTGAAATTGGAAAGCCAATCAGCACAAAAATGCTGAACATAGCTACACACCTCAGGAAGACTGCCAGAGGCTATGGAAAGAGGTTCCCAGCCACATCAGACACATCGAAGGGACGTTACATAAAACCCCGCCTGTCCCAAAACCAGTTTCACGACATAGCCTTTGACGCCACTCTAAAAGCTGCAGCCCTAAGACTCTCACAAAACAATAGTGTCCAAGAATCTTTTCGGGTAGACCATCAAGACCTACGATTCAAAATGAGGAAGACCAAAATCTCCTTCCTCATAGTGCTGGTGGTGGACTCCAGTAGCTCCATGAACATTTATGAAAGAATCGAGGCGGCCAAGGGCGCAGCCTACTCCATCCTAACAGCATCATATCCCAAGAGGGATTACGTGGGAATAATAATATTAAAATCCACACAAGCCGAAGTTCTAGTTCCACCCACAAAGCACCTCATCCTCGGAAAAAGGTATCTAAGGGATCTACCCTCAACTGGAAAAACACCGCTGGCCGCCGGGCTCCATAAAGCATTGAAGGTTATTGAAAACCAGAAGCTGAAAATCGGATCCACAGTGCCAATAGTTGTGGTTATCTCAGATGGCCACGCCAATGTGCCGCTCAGCCCTGGAGCCAACATTGAAAAAGAGCTCAGAGCCCTTTCCAAACTCTTCTACGACAGGGGAATACACCTCATATCCATAGACACCGAAAAAGTTCCCAAAATTTTTGCACCAAGCGTAGGCTACATGAAAATGATTGCCGAAAACGCCCAAGGCGCATACTACAAAATAGAAGAAGTAACAGCAAACACCATCGAAAACATAATTCAAAACGAAAAAGAAAACCTCGCAGACACAATCAGCACAATCCTCTAACCAATAAAGCGCCATAACACACACCATTGAGGGTAAACGCCTCTTCTTGAAAACAGCCCTTACTTCCTATGACTGGGAATTTTGAATATTTTGGTGGAATTTTAATAAATTTTAGAGCGTAAGTAGTGATAGTATAAAGGCCACTAACCAGTAGAGTAGTAGGGCTGACAGGGTTCTAGGGAAAGCTTTAAGGAGGACCGTGAAAAATCGTTCTCCATTTAGTAGACCCCACACATCCACTTCGCTCAGTATTCGATTCAGGGACACCATCACTTTTCGGGGTTTCGATAGTTGACCCAAGAGTTTCTCAATTATTTTGATGGTGGGCTCGTGGATTTCACCTTTTGAACCGAACGGCTTCAGGAAAAGTAAATCTTGATGAGTGTCGCTAGTCATAATTATAATATTATTTTCCTTGAATCCCCTTCTGAGAAAAAGCTTAAGGATTTTTCCCCCTAACTTGGGCTCCACCGTGTTCGCATCTAAAAGAACGTAAGCACATTTCTCCTTACTTTCCTCCAACTCTAAAACATATACGGATATTCCATCTCTTCCTATGGCTCTAGCGAGTTCCTCACACTCTGATTCTATTTCACGCCTAGTAATTTTGAACCCCACAAATGAAAACCTCTCTTTTCTGGACTGCAAAGCTCCGACCACCGCCCTTTCCACCAATGCCTTTAGCTCCCCGATAAGAGGGTCTTCCATGTATAGAGGCCGCTCCTCCCTATGAGGATAAAAATGTTTATCCACAATTATGGCATCCTTCGCACCCACATTTTTAGCCACCTCAATCAGATAATTTCCCACACCATAAGATATGTCACCATTATTCTCATCGGACAAGTCGCAGAAAACTAGCACCTTTTGATCCACACCATTACTAAAAGCCTGGCAGAAGACCCGCACTCTCCCAATGCTTCCAAAACTTTCCTCAGAAAAAATGGGCGAAGCAAACTCGTAAAACTCCACACCCTCACCCCTCAGAAAGCCGCGAACCGCTTCCACAATCTTATATATTTCGGAGGCCGAAGAGGGGTTAAAATCATGTGTACTTGGAGAGTGGGGAACCATCACTAACTCATAATCTTTCCCTAAAGCTTCAGAAATTTTGTAGGAAAGCAGAGAACCGCAAAAAGAAAGTAAAGGCCCAGGGTGCAATGAAGGAACCACCATTAAAGAAGCATCCCCCTCACCCGTTTTAAACGCCACCACCCCTGTCCACACCCTAAAGGTTTCTCTAAAATCGGCAAAATACAAGGCATCCTCCAGTCCAGCATCCCTCAAAAGGTCCCAGGTTATCAATCTGCGGATAACGTCAAACTGACTCACCCGAACCTTCCTATCGCCAGAGCGGAAAGTTGTCGAAGTGCCCAAAGCCACCGCTTCAAAAATGAGAGTAGGTATAACCACACAATACACAGTCGCCGAAACCACATAGGTAAGTGGAGAACCCGCCAATTGGAAAACCTCCACCAAGTAAACAGCAGGAGCAACAGCCACAGGAAACCTCAAAAACCGGACCAGACTCAGCCTCTCTGTTGCAGGCAGAAGGTAAAAGTACCGAATACTAACAATCCAGAAAATTCGATCCACAATATCCGTGCTGGAAGCAATAAACCCCATAGAGTACAAAACCAGCCCGTTAACCCCCCTATATAAGTTATAAAGCCTAAAAGGATCAGCTGCAACGGGCATAGAGAGAACATAAGAAAAAAACATTCGATTGACTGCAGCCTTTATCACCAAGAGATAATTCGCCAAACCCCACAGCGCAGGATAAACCAACAACAGCAACAGCAACAGGGTAACAGCGACAATGGCCGAAAAAACATTAGCCCTACACCTCAAACCAAGCTCCGGAAAAACAAAAGGCTTCCTAGAAAACAGAAAAAAACAAAAAACAGCGTCAACAACCAAACTAAAAATGAAAAAATGCCCGAAAGGAAAAAGAGAAGCCACTACCCCCCGATCAAAAGGAGATAAACTCCAA
Organism: Candidatus Jordarchaeia archaeon; assembly: GCA_018383815.1. Classification (GTDB taxonomy): domain Archaea; phylum Asgardarchaeota; class Jordiarchaeia; order Jordiarchaeales; family Jordiarchaeaceae; genus Jordiarchaeum. The sequence continues at coordinate 13,198 of JAHAWU010000006.1, forward strand.
AAAAACAAGCAAACAAAAGCAACCTCCACTAAGATAATCGGGTAACCAAAAGGATACCTGCAGGGAACCCTATACAAGCCCCTGAGAAGCCTCACAAAAAATAACCACATAACCACAACCCATCAAAAAGCTATCAACAAAATCACAAACAAATTCACCAATAAGCCCATCCCCCTTTTTAAACTTTTGAAAACCCCAAACTACCAACACAAAAAAGCCACCACCGGAAAACCCGCAAAAACATAAAAAACATCCAAAAAATCAGGCATAAAAACAAAAACCAATCCCTACAAACAGCCCACAAATCCACAAGAAACAAACATCCCACAGCACAAAAACCCCAAACCACCAGAAACCCACACAATCCCACATGCCTGAGAAAATTTATTGGTGGCACTAAATTTTCGCTTCATCCATTTTCTTTAAAGCCTCTTGCAAGCTATACTTCTCCGCAATGTGAACCCTAGCCTTCTTATAAGAAGGGCTCAACAAAGGAAGAAGGGGCCTAAACTTGGAAACCTCCACAAGAGAACCCTTAACCTTAACCTTCCGCAACAACATAACCCTCATGGGATTAACCCTCTGAGTCATCACACCATCAAACACCAAAGCCTCCGAAGAAACAACCAAATTCGGCTCCCCCGGAAGCAAATCCCAATGCACAACAACCTCCCCCCCAGAAGTAAGCTCAACATCAAAAGAAAGACCAAGATCAGAAACCTCAAACCGATAAACCCTACGCAAACCACCAGTAATACCCCTAATCCTATCCTTAAAATCCTGACTCTGACTATTAAAAACAACACACATCACATCAACAATCTCCCTAACAACGTCACCAGTCACACCTTCAATAACCAAAACCAAACCTCCCAACAACACACAAACACAAACACACACCACACAATACACACAACCCCCGCTAAAAAAACTATCGCCACCAACAAAAAACCCAAAAAAACCACAACCCCTAAAAAAACACGTAACAACAAAAAAATAGACACATCAAACTCATTCAGCCCCATTTCAAGCCCAAATCACAAAAAAGCCCCATAAAACAGACACCCAACAAAAGACTCACCAAAGAAACACACCAATAACAGAAAACAGAGACACCCCTCTTCCCCAAAAAGCACGGACTAGCGGATTCTTTAACAACATCACACCAAAATTTCGAGAAAAAAGTGAAAACATGCATATTGCACCATCACCACAAACAAAAATTTACGCACCCACACCAAACAATTACCAATAAACACCCCAACACATAGCCGAACCAAACCACACCACAACCCAAACGCCCCAATAAAAATAAAAGCACAAAAAATACGTATTCACTGGAAACGAAAAAAAAGAACAGGAGGAAAAAAGTTGGGAGAAAAAAAATACGAACTACTAACAACACCAGAAGCACTACCCGAAGGCATAGACCCAGAAGAATACATAATCGCAACCTACTACACAATCCAACCCTCATGGCTAGACGGATACACACTAGCCCAAGCCGCAGCACTAGAACAAAGCACCGGAACATGGACCCCAGTACCCAAAGAAACACCTGAAGTCAGAAAACTACACGCAGCCCGAGTAATAGGAGTATACGAAATCCCACCCCACCAATGGCAACTACCAAAAACAGAAGAAAGACACTGGATAATACAAATAGCATACCCCATAAGAAACCTCGGAGAACCCAACCTACCCCTGCTATTCAGCACAGTAGTCGGAAACCTCGCAGCCGCAGGAAAAATAAAACTCCTAGACCTCAACTTCCCCAAAAAATGGGTAGAAGGATTCAAGGGACCAAAATTCGGAATACAAGGAGTAAGACAAGTACTAGGAATAAAAGACCGACCCATACTAAACAACATGATAAAACCCTGCGTCTACTCACCATGCGAAATAGGAGCAGACCTAGCATACCAAGTCGCAGCAGGCGGAGTAGACCTCATAAAAGACGACGAACTACTAGCAGACATGGAACTAAACCGAGTAGAAGACCGAGTAGTAAAATTCATGGAAGCCATAGACAAAGCAAACGAAGAAAAAGGAGAAAAAACACTCTACACAGTAAACATAACCGACCGACCCAAAAAAACCCTAGAACTCGCAGAACGAGCCATAGAACTAGGAGCCAACGCCCTCATGGTCAACATAATCACAACAGGATACGAAACATTCAGAGACCTAGCAGAAGACCCCAGCATCAAAGTACCCATACTTGCCCACACCGACTTTGCCGCCACCATGTACCCCTCACCCCACTACGGAATAGACGCCAGACTCGTACTAGGAAAATTCTGCAGACTAGCAGGAGCAGACATAGAAGTTTACCCAGCGCCATATGGTAAGGCGCCTTTCATGAAGGAGACTTATTTGCAGATTTGGCGTGAGTTGACTTTTCCGTTTTATCATTTGAGGCCGACTATGCCTATGCCTGCTGGTGGAATCATTGTGCAGCTTGTTCCTCAGATTATGGCTGATATTGGTAGGGATTTTGTGGTGGGTGTTGGTGGTGCGATGCATGCTCATCCTGATGGTCCTCGTGCTGGTGCTATTTCTTTCCGTCAGGCTATTGATGCTGCTATGAAGGGTATTCCGCTGGAGAAGTATGCCGAGGATCATAAGGAGCTCGGTCGCGCCCTTGGTACTTGGAAGACTAGTAAGCTGGTGTAAGTGGGTTTGGTTTTTGGGGTCTCCTCTTTTTATTTTTCCTTTTTTGTTTTGTTTTGTGGGGTTTTCTACTCGGTTTTTGGGCATTGAATGTGTTGGTTTATTTTTTTCTGGTTTTTGTTTTTTGTTGTGTTAAAATATCTTTGTTATGGATTACTTGTGGCTGGCATGGTCAAATTTGCATTTGAGATGTCTAGTTTGGTAAACTGGTTTGGGGTAGTGGATTTGTTCCTCGGGGGGTTTGGAATGTTGATGTTTGATGTAGTAACTGTTATAAGGCGTGAGGGAAACCAGTATCTTAATTGTAGAGTGAAGCTTGCTTAAATTTGAATGGAGAATGCTATATGAAAAGAAATGTGCAGGAGAGAGCCGATGAAATTCTTAAGATGGATATTGATGAGAATTATGAGAAGATAGAGCAAGCGTATCGTGAACTTCTGGAATCCAGTGAACCGGAATCTTTCCAGATTCTTTTAGTGTTGTTATCTTCTGGTGATGTGATTCATACTCAGAAGGCTGCTGATGTTCTGGCGTTGAAGAGGGATCCGAAATATTTGCCTGAAATTAGGAGGATAAGGGAGAAGTTGCCTGAGCGTAAGGGGTTGAGGGACTATCGGTGGACTGTGGATAGAGCTATTGAAATTCTTGAAAATGTCAGGAGGGGGTCGAAGTGTAGATGTGCGTTGTATAAATTTCAGTCGGGGTTCAGCGAAAGATTCAATCCAAGTGTGGAGCAAAGTGAGGGATTTGTTTCCATTGTTAGAGAGGTTGTACACCGAGATAAGTATTTCACAGAATATTTTTGCAGGTGTAATATGTGTGCTAGGAGGTGGAGAGTGATCGACGAAATAGGCTACCACTATCCCCTGTATGCATGGGAGGAAATCACAGATAGAAGGGAATACGATGCCTATTTTGAGAATAGTGATTAAAATCATATTTTCAAGCGGCGCTCCTATTTTTTCGGAACTACTTTTTGCTGCTGGGTTCTTTGAGGCGAACTCCACCAGTTTTTAATACAAACATGTATAAAAAATGGGGGCTGGAAAGCGCACAGAAGGAAAGGGGTTAGGGTAGGAAAGCCACAAAAAACAACTATGAGGAGTCCTGTCTGAACATATGGTTTTATCTATTATGATTGCCTTAAACTATTAAGTTTAGGTTTATGCCGCCTGAAGCCTCGCGTAATTGGAAGCGGTTTTATGACAGCTTTTTTGGGATCCTTATTGGGCTTGGCATGATGGTTTAGATATTGACGCTTTACATTCACTTTCTCCTGAGGAAAAGGAGAAGGCTGAGGAATTGTTGTTGGAGAGGGTGAATGAGTATGATTCTAGGGCTGCGGGGGGTCTGGGTGAGCCCCGCTCAAAAAAAGCAGTTGCGAGACTGGGGGAGCTTCTAGGTAAGGTCAGGGGGAGAGAGCTGGTGGATATAGCTGTGGCACTCGCCAAAATCGAGGGAGACAAGTAAATAATACATGTTTTGAAAAGTGATTCATGGTGGTATGATCGGCTATGGGCTGCTATGCATCTGTGCGAATCCGATTCCCCGGAAGCAGTTGAAGCGCTGCTTGAAGCCGTGAAGGATTCAGATTACCTAATCCGCGTTCATGTTTGTAGCTCACTTCTATACTTACATGGGTTTAAGCCGGATATCTCCCTCTACGAGGACATATTTGAGAATATCATAACTCCAGAGGAGGGCGAATCCTCCGAGGGAGATTATAAAAAATATGAGGTTGCCGTTAACTAATTGTGTAAAATGTTTAGGGAAAAAGAGGATTCAGGGCAAGAATGCGAGTATTAAATGCTTACTAAATAAATCGGTGTTATTCGAATTCACAAATTCATATCCAAACTTTTTGATATTAACAGATTCCCATTTTTAACCTATTTTAACGACTTGATTTCTTCTTTGAGGCATTGTAATCAAAAGATGGAGAGGATTGTTTTCATGAGTTTGTTTATTGTTCTCTGGATGAATAGAATACTTGCTGAATTCTAGGAATATCAGTCTGAAGCCGGTAATTTATTATGGGCAGAATTAATCCACTATCATGAAAAGTGTGGTACCTATCATGCTAAGAATTTCGGCGGTTGAGGAAGCCCCTGAATATTGGTTGTATTCCGTACCGAATAACTTGCCGAACCTAGTGTAATGAGTGTTTAGTCAATTACCGCAAAAACTACGTGTATAACGGTGAAATTCGTAGTTACGGAACCTTTAGTGAGAGAGGCTCCGACCTTCGCAGGGTGGTCAAAGCCTTATTATTTATTACTCGGTCATGGCAACTAAGTACATATTAAAAACAGGAGAAAATATGTGGGAAATCTAGTGGAAACAGTTTTTGAAAGATTAAGACTAGTTCTGAATGTGTGAGATGTGGAAATCTTGCGGATAATTTGTTTACGCCTCAACACTGCAAACTTCCGAGCATGGAGAAATTTTGCCAGATTTGATTTGGAGAATGTGTTCTAGGGGAACCTTCCTGAGGGAAAGGGGATAAAACCTTTAAAAAAGGTATGTGGGGGGGGTGGAGATCTTTTGGTTTTTTAGTGGGTTTCTCCTCTGTTTAGGGTTTGGTAGACTTCTTTTAGTTTGGGGTAGATTCCTTCGAATACGTTGTACATTTCGTCGTATATTGGTTTTAGGTTTTCGTTTGGGTAGTAGTCTTTTTCTATTTTGATGACTTTGTCTACGGCGGTTTCAAAGTCCGGGTATATTTCTAGTCCTACCATGGATATTATGGCGATTCCCAGCGCTGCGACGTGGCGGGGTTCTTTGAGGGGGCGGATTCTTTTGTTCAGGACATCTGCGAATATTTGCATCCAGAGTGGGCTTACCGCTCCTCCTCCGCAGGCGTTTAGGGATTGGATTTGGGGTTTGGGCTGGTTTGGGTCTAGGACTCCTCGGTCGAGGATTTTTTGTATGTTTTTTGTTATCCACCTGATGTGGTAGGCTACTCCTTCTAGTATGGCTCTGGCTATTTCTGGTCTGCCGTGGTGGAAGCTTAGGTTGATGAAGCCTCCTCTTACCATGGTGTCTTGTATGGGGGCTCTTTCTCCAAGCATCCAGGGTAGGAAGATTAGCTTTTTGGCGCCGGGTCCTACCGATGCTGCTTCTTCGTTTATGACGTCGTAGGGGTCGCATCCTTTCCCCATGGCCATTAGGCATTCTAGGCCTCCCAGGTTGTCTTTGAACCATTTGAATGGGGCTGCGACGCTTTCCATTTCGCCGATGAGCATGAATTTGCCTGGGACTCCGGAGTATATGGCGGCTATGCCTGTGTCGGGGTCGGCTGTGAAGTTGTCGACTGTTACTGAGACCCAGCCAGATGTGCCGAGGTAGAGATGTCCTTCATTTGTTCGTATTGCGCCGGAGCCTACGTGGGTGGCGGGGGCATCGCCTGCGCCGCAGATTACGGGTGTTTCTGTGGTGAGTCCTAGTTGTTGTGCGGCTTCTTTTGTTAGTGTTCCTACGATGTCTGTGGTTTTTACGACTTCGCAGAGTTTGTCTCTTGATAGTCCTACTCCCTGTATTAGTTCGTCGACCCAGACGTGGTTTTGGATGTGGAAGAGTCCGAAGAGGAGTGCGGTGCTCCAGTCGGTGTAGAAGTCGCCTACGAGTTGGCGTATTACGTAGTCTTTAACGTCGCACCATTTGTAGGCTTTTTGGAATATCTTTGGTTCGTTGTCGCGGATCCACCAGATTTTAGGGATGACGTCTTTTGCTGTGGTCATTGGTAGGTTTCCGAAGTCTAGTAGTTGGCTTATGGGGTCGAATTTGGCTTCGAACTCGTCGGATTGTTTTTCGCTTCTTGAGTCGAGCCAGATCATTGCGGGTCTGAGGGCGTTTCCGTCTTTATCTACGGGTATTGCGCTCATCATTTGGGCGTCTAAGCTTATTCCAATCACATCTTGGGGGTCTGCTTTGGTCTTTTTTAGGAGTTCTCGGGTTGTTTCCACCACTGCTATCCAGTACTGTTTTGGGTCTTGTTCTGCCCATCCTGGCTTGGGATAGTTCACATCGTAATTTTTCTCGGCTACCCCTAATATTTTGCCAGATGTACTTACTAGGGCCGCTTTGTTACCGGATGTGCCAACATCGTGTGTTAGTATGCATTGTTCTCCCAACTCTTTAACCTCCCATATTTTAGAGACAAAATTTCTCAATTTTTATGAGTCTTTATCAAACTTCTTTCTTAAATAGTTTCTTAATTGTATTTTGGGAATATAAATAGATTTTCAAGCTGTTTAGGACAATTGGAGGTAAGGGCCCCACTTTGTTAATCTATGCATTACCCATAAGTGCTGCGAGTAATTGTCTTCCCTCTAAGTTTATATAAAATATGCATATTTTCCCTCTCCTTGCTAAAAAAACATCACACATACATACGCCACAAAATTAGCAAAAAATTACCCATAGTAATTGTGGGTAATGCATAGCTTTGTTAATGGGAGGAAATCAAAAAAGGAAGGGGGTTTAGGGATTTTTAGGCTTTTATGAGGGGTGTAACTGTCTGTAGGCATTCTTCGAAAATTTCTAGGGCGCGGTCAACCTGTTCTCGAGTAATTACTAGTGGGGGTTTAATGGTTAGGGTGTTTCTATAAAAGTCTCCATGTATGGTTATCACTGGTTGGCTCAAGTCCAGTATTAATCCCCTTTTGAGGGCTTCATTCACGAATTCTTCTGCTGCGGTGTTTGCGGGAACTTTTGTTTTAGGGTCCTTTACGAGTTCTACCCCCTGAAACAGCCCAATGCCCCGCACATCACCCATTATGGGGTATTTCTCCTGTAGCTCTAGGAATCTTTTCATTAGGTACCTTCCCATTTCTTCAGCTCTCTTGGGTAAATCCAGTTTTTCTATGAGCATCAGGTTTACCAGCGCGGCGGCGTAACAGACGGGGTTTGCGCTGAAGGTACTGTGCTGCTCTGCGGGGGTGAACATGCCCAACTTCTCGCTGGCCAGTGTTGCGCCCATGGGGAATCCGCCCCCCAGAGCCTTAGTGAGGGCCATGATGTCGGGAATTGTCTTATAGTACTCGGCTGCAAACATTGTGCCTATTCTGCCGAACGCGGTTTGGGACTCGTCGAAGATAAGTAGGAGATTGTTCTTGTCACAAATTTCTCTGACTCCCTTTATGAACTCGGGGGGAGCGGGCACTTCACCCATTGGTCCCTGGATGGGTTCCAAGAGCACGCCTATGGGTAATCCTTGGCAACCGTAGTCTATTGTTTTTTGGAGCATGGTTAGGCACAGATTTCCGCATTCGGAGATGTCCTTTTCGCCGAAGGGACATCGGTAGCAGTAGGGGAAGGGGGATTTAACAAAGTGTTCCCTTCCGAAGCCGCGGTATCGAACTACTAGGGGCATGTAGTGTGTGGGAGCCATCATGGCGAGGGTGTTGCCGTGGTATCCGCCCCACATGGTTATGAAAATATCTTGGTCCGCGGGTCTATTCACCATAGCCAATTTTAGGGCCACTTCGACTGCCACAGAGCCCCCCTGAGTGTTTAAAACGACATTTTTCAGGTTGCCTGGGGCTATTTCTGAAAGTTTGTTGACGAGTTTTATGCGGGGAATCGTCTGAAACTGGTTGCGGGCGTGAGATAAACGCTTCATCTGCTCCATGGCAGCAAACATTACGTCCTGCTGGATGTAGCCTATTCCCAGAGTCCAAGCTTGAGAGGTAAAATCAATGTATTCGTTACCCTTGGAATCCTTAACTCTCGCCTCACCAGGTATACCCTGATAAAGAATAACGTCTTTTGAGGGAACAAGCTCGTGCTTATGACAGTTCTGTAGCTCCTCATCGGTCACTTCGGACAGTAAATCAATGATTTCCTGCTCTGTGAAATATTTCGGCTTTATGTCAGCCACTTCTCAACACCACCAACAATCTTAACAAGTCGATTTTCTTCACATTTCAGAATTTTTTAATCAGTAATCCTTTGTGTGTGATACCTGTTAAATTCTATGTTTTATGGATGTATAAAAGTATCTGAAATTTTACCCCTCTTTGATGGTTTTTTCAAACTATTTTGCTGCTTTTTCTTGGGCTATTATAGCTGCGCCTAAGGCTCCCACTATTTGTGGTTCTTCGGGCACCAGAATTTTGAACCCCACCTTCTCCTCCAGGGCTCTTATAACACCCTTATTTTTGGCTACTCCCCCACTCATAACTAAATCCTTTTCAATTTTCACCCTGCTGGCCATACCAAAAACTCTGCTAGCAATCGCGTCATGTATTCCTGCAATGATATCCACTTTGGGGGTTCCCTTAGAGATTTGTGAAATCACCTCAGACTCCGCAAAAACTGTGCATATGCTACTGATCTTTGCCCTATTTTTAGATTGAAGAGAGAGGTCTCCCAGATCCTCTAATTTCACCTCTAGAGCCTTAGCCATAACCTCCAGAAATCTCCCCGTCCCAGCAGCACACCTATCATTCATAGCAAAGTCCACCACCTTGCCTTTCTCGCCTAGCTTGATAGCCTTACTGTCCTGCCCTCCAATGTCTATTACTGTTTTTGCAGTGGGAAAAAGTGAATAAGCCCCTTTAGCGTGGCAGGAAATCTCAGTAACCTGCATATCTGCGAAGGGGACACTCAAACGACCGTAACCTGTGGCAACTATAAATTCAACATTTTTCAAGCCAAGTCCGGCTTTGCTTAGGGTGGCATCCATAACTTTCTGTGCAGTTTCCCTACTATCTGACCCCGAGGGAATAATAGTGAAAGCTAACACTTTCCCATCTTTCAAAATGACCGATTTTGCAGTAAGCGCCCCAACATCGATTCCAGCAACATACATAACAGCTACCACAACATCCCAAATGGTTAATGTAACCGAGTGGCTCAACGCAGTAGAGGAATCAATCTATCTCTTCTCTAATAGTTCCATGAAGGCGTCGATTCTGGTCTTAATTTGGGCGTCGGAGTAGGCTCTTCCATCACAGTGGTCTCCTTCTAGTATTAGTGAGGGTATTCCAAGTTCCTCCATCAAGATGTCTTTTAGTTCATATTGTAGCAGTGATAAAAATTTACAGCTTCTGTTGGAGTGCATTACGGCTCCGTCCACCCTATACTGTTTACAAAGCTCAACCATGGACCAGGCCCTATTGTTCAGCTCTATGAATGGGGTAAGGTACTTCTTGGCTAGAGATTCTAATGGTTTTTGAGGGTCTAGGCGTCCACTCCAAACCATAGTGTAACCTTCAAATACAAAAACCGCCCCATACTTTTGAAAATAGTTTGCTAATCCCACATTATACCACATAACGATGTTGTCCCAAGTTAGACGGAACCTCTCCACTGGCACAGTGCCAATCTTGTTCTTGACTCTCTCCTTAACCTCATCCCTCAATCTCTCATAGAACTCTACAGCTGTACGGGTTCCAGGAAGAGTCACTATACCAAACATGCAGGATAATATGTCGGCGGCTCCCACAGGGCAGGGAACATTTTTGCGCATTTCCATAATTTCGTCCCAGAGAGCACTCGCCCTATCAGACAGTCTAACCACTTCTGCGAGTTTATCATAGTCCATTTTTTTCCCTGTCTGCTCCTCCAAAAACGCTATCAACTCTTCAAGTTGGGCTAAGTAGTGGTCTATGTGGTACTCTTCCACCTTATCGGTAATGTATGGGGCGTCTATTATGAAGAGGGGACAGTTAAATCTGCGGCTTAATACTTGCCACCACTTTATATGGGTCTTACAGAATTTCCTTGCAACAACTAAAAAGTCTGGAGGAGCAAGACCGCCAAAGGGAGCATCCTGAGAAAATGTCGTGCCTATGGTGTTTCTAGCATAAGAACACAAATCACGAGAGTATCCTAAACTTTCACATTTCTCAATAAATTTTGGTGCCACTTGGGTGACGGCGCATAGCGCAGAATAATTTTCAGGATACACCACCGCGATATCCATGGCGTAGAGTAGTTCTACAGGATCGAACCCAGTCATCCAAGTTACAGGCTTACCCATCCTTTTGGCTTCGTGCGCACCCAGGTAGTGTTGGGAGGCTAGCTTAAAGACTTCTTTTGAAGTCTCCAGAGATTTTTTTCCTCTTTCTGCCAATTTTCATCCACCAATCATTGAATTGTTTCAAAAAAGGCTTCGATTCTCGTTTTAAGGGGACCTATGGGCGAGGTCACATGTTCAGTTTCAATGAGAAGTGTTGGTATTTCAACCTCCTTCAATCTATCCTCCATAAAGGGATAGTCGAATAAGTGAGGATCACAAAACTTCTGTAAGACGAAGATGACCGCCTCAACTTTAAAGTCCTTTACAAGATTCATAATGTGTTCTAAACGTTTTTCGGGAGGATAATTACAAGGACAGGGAATCCTCTCATAGTACCGGTCCGCAATGGCGACCAGGGGAGAAGTTTTTGGGTTAACCATATCCCAGAAGTAACGGGTTCCAGTGCAAAGATCATCGGTTACTATGAGTCCCCCGGCATCCTCAATCATTTTGAGTATTTCAGAGTCATAAATTACGCTGCCGGAGACAAGTATCCTTAAACCCGGCTCGGGCGCATCCTGCCTCTCTGAGATTTCATTCAGTAAGTTTTCAAGCAGGCGACTGTGCTCCTCCTTGGGAGCCAACATACTTGATCTAACTATGCTTAAGGCTTCAACCCCAGAAAGGGGGGGAGCCGAATTTTTTCTAAGCTCATAAACTTTCTTCAAAAGCTTTCTATTCTCATTATAAATCTCAATGGACTTCTCGAGGCGGTCCTCTGAAATCTCCCTTCCCAGAAACTTTTCCAGCGACACCCTAAAGCGAGCAGTTTCTTCACGAAAATATTTCCTTGAGGTCTCCCTTTTTGCACATAGGGGATCCACGAAGCCCACATAGGGTGTTTCAAGATCCTTCCTCCAAATATTGTAAAGAGAGACCATGGTATCACAAGTGTAGGAAAACACCACCCCATCCAAATAATTGTAAACTCCCTTCAATCCCAGATCGTAGCAGCTGCGAGAGAAACAACACACATAGCTCGGCAAGTGAACATCTGCGAGGGTAATAGCATCGGAGCCACCCATCACCCTCACAGGTATAATTCCCGCAGCATGAATAATCTCCTCAGGAACATACGAGCAGAAGTAGCCAAAAATCTTCCTACCACTATTTTTCCATCGCAACGCATTAACATGACGGTTAGTTACAAGGTCCTCAAAAACCTCAATCATGGGGCATCCCTTTAGATTAACAAAGAAAAGTAACACACGAAAATCTTAAAACTTTCCCCTAATAGGCATATCAGATTAATAATAGGGTAAGTTTAATATACATGAAATGTCTGCTCCCAGCTTTAACAACCCTGGGTGAGCGATAAAGATGTTGTTGGAAAAAAGGCTAAAAGTGTGGATAGAGGAGTTTGATGCCTATGCGGGACTTAAGCCTCCTCTATTCACAGACAGGCTGTCAAGGGATCCCAGCCTAGATGGAGCAATGGACATAGTGGGAAGAGAGGCGGAGGTCAACTGGCCTCTTTTGAAGAAGAAGTTGGAAGAAATGCGAACAACCTACAAGAAATCTTCAGGTTACAGATTAATTCTACTCTTAATGCTTCTTGTGGTTGCCTCCGGTTTTATCTCCACATTTCTCACATTAGCCAGCATCCACCAAACAGAAATGGAGTTTCCACTTTTAAGTGCCGTACCAATCCTACTTCTAGTAGTCTTAATTGTTTTTGGTGACTGGATAGTTTACATAAGGAATACGCGTCTAAATGTTAAACGTTTTGCATCCACAGCCCTAGAATCTAGAAAAATGGCACAAGCACTTATAAATAAGCTAGTAAATAGGACAGAGAAAAACCTCCGTCTAAAATTATACTACTCTAAATACCAGAACACCCTCGTAATCAGTAAACGCCTCACCTTCAACCCCATTATGACCAGGAAATATCTAGTGGAGCTAAGAAGAACCTAAATTAAGCACACAACATGAAAAAGCTTTTCCGGAACATCTTTCCACTTTAAACCTTTGAGAAAAGCGTATTATAAAATACTCATTTCCAACTTTTGGAGGAATGCCAAATGACTGAAGAAATCCCAGAAAGCTTGTTCCAAAAATACCACGTAGCACTGGTAAAAGCCCTATATGGAAGCAGTAAAACAAGTAGAAGAAGTCAAAAAGGCAACAGTAACGGGATCACAGAAGTTCAAAGTGGGACACTGCAAAATGCAAATAAAGCTTGAATGACAACAAAAACAGGTTCATAATTAACAATTTGGCATCAAAAAGATTTTCTATTTTTGTCGCTGTTTTTCAATTTTTGAAAGCAGAAGAGACAGAATCTCCTCGTCAGATCTACAGCCCCCGGGGAGCTCTAAAAACTTCTTAAGCCTTATTGGCACAGAATCCATTCTGTAGGCGGTTCCCTCAGCCTCTATACCGGTCATTGCGGCGGGAAGAACTACATCGGCCATCTTGGTTGTGGGAGTTTCTAAACAATCAATTACCACCAAGGGTTTTCTAGCAATTTTTCGCGCTATAGGTAAAGGCATCATAGAGATAGGGTCGGAAGCTACAACCAGCATCGCATCGAATTCATCACGCATAATAATTTCAGTTCCAGTGGTTTCCCCAGGATTAGAGTATATGTTTCCCCTGCTGGCGTCAATTCCGAACGGGTGACCGGTAAGCCACGTGGCCACTTGGTTAAATCCAACCATATTATAGTGTCCAGCCATGGGAATCGCTACAAAACGAGTGTAATCATTAAGTTCTTGAACCAATTTGTATAAAACTTCTATGTTGCGATACTTACCCCTACTCATAGAGAGCCCTAACCCCACAAAAATAACCCCGAACTGTCGAGTCTTCCAAGTCTGAATTACCTGATTTATGACTTTGACCGGAATACCTGCAACTTCTTTATCCCTAATGTTTTTACCCTTAAGAACCATTCTCATCGCAGAAATAAGCTCATAGTCCTTATTGGGCTCCACCTCGAGAATTTGGTTAGCTACCTTGCCAGTACGAGACTTACGCACATCAACTATAACAAGCTGTTTCTGCTCGTAACCCATCTGAGTATAGATTCCACGGGGAATTATGGTATACCTGCTCATGTGGCGGGGATGACTGTGGCTAGGATCACTGCCCCAGTAAACTATTAAATCCGCACGATTTTTGACTTCCCCCAAGGTAGCAGTTCTAAAACCAGCTTCCCTCCCCGCTAAGATACTAGAACCGTGACATATGGAAGAAGTGCTGTCAATAACCCCACCTAAACGCTGGGCTAAAAGGATCCCCAGGCGCTGGGCCTCAACACTTGCAGAACTCCAACCCCACAGGAGTGGGCGCTCCGCCCCAGAAAGAATTTCAGCCGCATGGCTCAAAGCATCCTCAAAAGAGGCCTTCACCAATTTTCCATTCTTTTTAGTTAGTGGTGAAGTTAAACGAGAATTGCTATGAGCTCTACGCAGAGTCCACTCTCCCCGAGCACAGGTATGAAGTGTGGAAACAATTTTGCCCCCCTCAACCTTAACTTCAACGTCATCACAGAGAAGACCACACCCCACACACACAGTTGGAACAAAATTTGCCATAGATTAACCACCAACCGAACGAATCTCAATGGCACCTGCACCGCAATAAATTTCACAGACACGACAGGTCTTCTGAGTACCCATCCTCCTACACTTAGTTAAATCAATTATTTTAGCCTTCCCATTCTCCACACGAAACACCACCCCCTCAGCCCGGGAACCCTTACCACCCGCAATAAGGTGGGAAGCGGCAACATCTTCAGGACATACCATGACACAATTTCCACAACCCGTACATTTGTCCTCATGGAATACCAGTCCTGTTTCCTTAACCTCGTCGGTTACTTTAAATATTTCTTGAAGCTGCTTTAATTTATCTGCATACTTCGGTTCCTGAAATAGTGGCGTGCAATCCTCAAGCTTTTTTTTACCACTCAGCAACTGAACAGCGTAAGCCATACAATTTGCTTCTCCACACTTACCGCAATTTGTTTGCGGCAAAAGCTTGTATATTTGAAAGGCATTCATAGCGGGCATAGTTTTTCTACTTCCATAATTCTCTCCAATTCCACGAATAAGACATAGCTCATAAATTTTGTCATCTACCTAGCAGTTAAACTTCAATATATATTATGAGTTTAGGGCTTCCCAATATTCAATAACCTAGGATAATGGGTTTTCTAGCTTCTGGGAGGGGTTTTTATAGTTAATAAGGAAAAAGTATGGAGCCAATGAAGGCAGCACCACACGGTAGAAGGCTCAAAAAAAACAATGTTGTGATGCTCGCGGATTGGGAAACTTGTCACAGACCAAAAAACCAAACATAATAATTTTCAAAGAACAAATCTTTGGGAGCTGAAACTATTTGGATATTAAAGCGGTTTATGTCATAAAGGACACTGGCTACGCTCTCTTTCACAGGGCATACGATAGAGAAGAGCGTACACCAGATGAACTCTTGATTGGAGGCTTTATTTCCGCGATTTTTAACTTTTTTAGAGAATTCTGCGAAGACCAAATAGTGAAGATGGAAACAAAACTCCTGAAGCTATTTTACCATCCACTAGGAGAGATAATTTTTGTAGTAATAACAAAATGTGAAAAAAACACCGACGACACACCAGTAAAAGAATTATTGCGAAAATTAGCTGAGAAATTTGTGTATAAATTCGGAGCGGTAACCAATGACGAAGTTGACTCCTCAAAATTTTTGGAGTTCGAAAAAACCGTAGACGAACTCGTTGAGGAATATAATAACACAAAAAATAACAATTTAGGGGGGAATGTCTTAGAAAAATTCGAGGTGAGAAAAGGATATCTTTCAAAAATCAACATTAACCTCCAGAAAAGCATTAATAAACTATTAATGAGTTAAAAATCTTTTATCCAATTTTTTAGACCATTTTCAGTCTTGCATCTCATGCACATCAAGTTTACTAGGACCCTGTTTTGGAAAACTTCACCGGACCATGGATTTATTTGATTTCCCAATCGAGGAACTAATAAAGGAGTTAACAACTTTTACCAAAAACCCATCCCGCATACTTTTCCAACAGCTTTTTAATAAGCAGTCAGGGGCTTAGCCTTTATCAGTTCCAAAAATAATTTTCAAGTATTATCCACATTTTACACACTCTAAATAGACCTAATTAATAATTTCAAATTACCAAGAATATCTAATACGAAAGGTTGACAAAAAGAAGAAAGTAGCAACTATCCTATAATATTTTAAAAACAGTTAAAGCACACGGCAATTTTTTCGGGGTGAAAAAGTGGAGAAAGAAAAACTGGTGTACAAAAGCGAGGAAAAAATTTCAAATGAGGATCTCTTAGATTTCTGCAGAGAATTAGAAAACGTTTACGAAGCCTACCTCCGAGAAAAAGAGAAGAAAGAAGTAAGGGACCTACTACTGCTAAACGAATTATACAATTCAATGATGGAAATTAAAAGGATTCTAAGAATAAGAAAAGTTGAAAACACCGACTAAAAACAATGTTTATCATCGAGTTTAACAATAGCCACATAGCCTTTTTTCAAAATGGTTCGCGAAAAATTTTTCAAAGATAGTAAATGGGAAGTCTTCCCTTTTTTGATAAGAGAAATAGCTTATCGGTAACTCTATTTTTCAGATGGCGCAAGAATTATTTTGGTAGGGAAGGGTAGGAAAAATATATAAGTTGTGTATTATTGTTCCATTACTGTGAACAACTTAAGGCGGTGCTCTTGAAATTTAATTATCCTGTTTTAGCCCATCCAGAAAAGTGCCAACATTGCAAAACCTGTATGAATGCATGTCCTTTGGGTGCAATTGTAGACATTGACCCAAGATTTAAAGTGGATATTTCCAGGTGCAAGACTCGAATTGACTGTTTTTATTGTGTGATGAATTGCAAAAGCGGAGCATTGACCCTAAAACAGGCAGATGCCGAGGAAAACATTAATATTGTTAGGCAGTAATGGTTTCAGACATAAACCTCCAGATTCCAACACTAAAAGAAGCTTATTGGGGAGCATCTCTTGGAAGTAGAGGGCTAAATGAATTTTTGGAGGCCGGATATTTATGGTAGATTTTGAGCTTTCTGAGGAGCAGATTGCTCTGCGCGAAAAGGCACGCAAATTCGCATTAGAAGAAATAATTCCAGTATCATCAAAATATGATAAAAGTGGAGAGTTTCCACTACCCATTTATAAAAAAGCCTTTAAAGCAGGACTAATGAATTTGGGAATACCAAAACAATATGGCGGACAGGGATACGGATCCTTTGAGTCGGTGCTTGTGGTTGAAGAGATTGCCGCAGCTGACCCGGGAATTGCAACCTCAATGTACGCCAATGACTTGGGAGCGGAACCCATAATTCTTGCAGGAACAGAAGAACAGAAGCGGAGATTTTTAACGCCACTCACAAAGGAACTCAAATTCATATCTTTCGCAACTTCGGAGCCAGGAATGGGGAGTGATGTGGCGGGAATTAAAGCCACCTATGAGCGCCAGGGTGACGAGTACATTTTGAATGGAAACAAGTTCTGGATTACTAACGGTAATTTTGCCAGTTACTATGTGATTTTTGCTCGGCTTAAGGGTACGAAGCGCCACGAGGGTTTAAGCGCCTTTGTCGTTCCCCGAGAGAGTGAAGGATTGTCTACTGGTAAACCTCTTGATAAATTGGGACATCGAGCCTCTGACACCGGGGCGGTGATTCTCAAAAATGTCCGCGTTCCAGCTGAAAATCGGCTGGGTGAAGAAGGTGTTGGTTTCCTGCTGGCTATGGGCACATTTATGCGCACCCGTCCAGCTATTGGTGCCTTTGCAACGGGTTTGGCGCGTTCCGCTATGGAGTATGCTATTAACTATGCTAAGCAGAGGGAAGCCTTTGAGCATAAGATTTCAAGTTTTCAAGCAATTCAGCACATGGTGGCGGATATGTATGCTCGCATCGAGGCTATGCGTCTTCTGACTTGGAAGGCTGCTTGGCTTGTAGATAGGGGGGACCGAGACGCTAATACAGCGGCTAGCGTAGCCAAGCTTGTGGGTTCTGAAGACGCCATGAAGATTGCCATTGACGCCTTACAAGTCTATGGTGGTCGAGGTTATCTGGAGAATTATCGCATTGCTAAACTGTTTAGGGACGCGAAGCTTTTCCAAATCTATGAGGGCACATCTCAGATTCAGCGTTACGTTATATCCCGATATCTCTTCAAAGAATATGAACCTATTATGAAAGGATTTTAGCCCTAATTGAGAAACAGCTGATCCTTTATTATCTCCTCTCTTTCTTTTTGTAGCTTATTCTGGTGATGAATGAATTTTTACAGAAAAATAGTTATGCCAGTGCCAGTAGATTTACATTTAATGGAGGAGCCTAAAAAAGAAATATTGAGGGGAATATCGTGGCGAGAGACATATTTAGTGGAGGAGTTTTTGGCAGATTTTTACTGCTTCTAGGGGGTCTTTTCCATAGGCGTCGGCTCCAATTCTTTTGGCTGTGTTTTCGTCGAAGGCTGCGCCTCCGCAGATCACTTTTACTTTGTTTCTGAGGTTTTCTTTTTCCAGCAGTTTTATTGTTTCTTTTGCGGCCTCTAGTGCCACTGTGAGGAGGGCGGACATTGCTAGAATGTTTGCGTCTGTTTTCTTTATTGCTTCTATGAAATTTTCTGCTGGTACGTCGACTCCCAAGTCTTCCACGTAGAATCCAGATGAAACAAGCATGGTGATGACAATGTTTTTTCCAATGTCGTGGAGGTCTCCGCGCACTGTTCCAATGACTATTTTTCCTCTGACCTGGGTCTTAAGGCCCTTTTTCTCCAATGCGGGTTTTATTTTTTGAAAAGCGTTTTGAAAAATGTCTCCGGCGGTTATGAGCTCCGCAAGAAAATATTCCTTTTTATCGTAAAAGTCACCCACAATTTTTAGTCCTTGAGAGAGGCTTTCTATTATTTTTAGAGGGTCTGTGCCCTTCTTAATTTCTTTTTCCACATTATCCAGTACAGCGCTCCTCTCTAGGTTAGCCATGGCTTCAACGAGCTGATCAGTCATGTTTATCACCTTTTTGTGACGAAATATTAGTTTTTAATGAAAATATATTTTTAAACAGATTAGATTAAAGTATTGCTCCGATAATTAGTGGCTTAGTTTAATCGTTTGAGTTTGGATAGAGCCAGTTGTTTTCCCAGTTATAAAAGTTGGTGTAAAGGGCTTGAATGTCGTAGTAATCCTCCTTGACACTCTGAGAAAAGACCACATAGGAATATATGGAAATAGTTGGATTAAGACCCCTAATCTAGACGCCTTAGCCAGAGAAAGCATCATATTTGAAGACGCACATCCCGAATCTTTCCCAACAATTCCCTTCAGAAGATCCATACACACGGGAATCCGCACCTTCCCCTTCAAGGATTACCATCCCTGCAGGGGGGATATGGTTCAGGCTTATGGGTGGCAACCTATCCCCGACTCTCAAAACACCATTGCCGAGATTCTACGCAGAAACGGTTACACCACTGCCTTCATAACAGATACTTACCACTATTTTAAGCCGAGTATGAATTTTCATCGAGGGTACCATCAGTGGCAGTTAATAAGAGGCCAAGAGGCAGACCCTTACAAAACCGCCCCAAAAATTGACCCCAAACTGTTGGAGCGCTACATACCACAAAGTGGGAAATGTGAACACATGATGACAATACTTCCACAGTACCTCAAAAACATTGCAAATCGCCAAAAAGAGGAGGCTTACTTTGCGCCCCAAGTATTTAGCGCCGCAGCCAAGTGGATAGAAGAAAACAACCATGTTGAGAAATTTTTCCTCTTTATTGATTCATTTGACCCCCATGAGCCCTGGGATCCACCGCAAAAATACAGAGACCTTTACCATCAACCCTACACTGGTAGAGAAGTTATCACACCCAACTACTCAACTAGTGCTGATTACCTCACACCCGAAGAGTTAAGATACATGAAGGCACTCTATGCAGCCGAAATCACAATGGTTGATGCTTGGCTTGGGAAATTTTTAGAAAAAATGAGGGAACTGGAACTGCTGGATAAATCATTAATAATACTGACATCTGATCATGGGCACCAGTTGGGTGAGCATAACTTAATAGGTAAGATTCCCAGAGGACTCTATCCCGAGTTAGTAGACATACCGCTTTTCATTCGCCACCCCCAAGGATTTAAGGGTGGTAAACGTGTTTCAGGCTTCGTATACAATCACGACATAGTACCCACCATTTTAACATTCCTTGGAGTAGAGCCCCCCACACCATTAGATGGAGAAGAGCTCTGGTCTCTAGTAGATGGGGAGCGGGAGGCGCGGGGCTACGCAACCTCTGGTTTCAACGGTTATGTTTGGACAAAAGATAGAGAATGGGTGTATATAGCTAATTATTCTAGGAGCAGAGAATACCTTTACGATTTGAGAAAGGATCCAAACCAGACCCAAAACATAGTGGAGGAAAACCGTGACATAGCTGACATAATGTTTCAAAGGATTCTCCAAGACGCAAGCGGGGAACTAGTAGACCACAGGGAAGTTATGTCCAAAGCAGCTGAGGAATGGTACAAGATGGAGGGACTTCTGTAAAGCTTCTAAAAAATTATTTATTTTTGGTTTTTATGATTCATACTATTTATTGGACAAAAGTTTATAATATTGATTAGGAGAGGTAAAAATACAATTACTAAAAACTTCTCGCGTCAGAAGGAGGACTGCAGATGGCTGAAAGGATTTTTGAAAAGCTTTCAACCGCAGTAATAGAGGCCAACGTGGATCTTGTTAAGGAAGCCGCAAAAGAGGCTTTAGAACAAGGAATAGATGCTTATGATGCCCTAACTAAAGGACTTATGAAGGGCATAGAAGTAGTTGGGGAAAAGTTTGGTAATAAGGAATACTTTATTTCTGACGTCCTAATGTCGGCTGAAACCATGTCTGCGGCTTTAGAGATACTGGAGCCACACCTAAAAGAGAAAAGGACGAGCGGACACGGCAAGGTGCTACTGGGCACCGCCTATACAGATATACACACCATAGGAAAAAACATAGTTAAAATAATGTTACAGGCAGCCGGATTTGAAGTAATTGACATTGGCGAAA
Organism: Candidatus Jordarchaeia archaeon; assembly: GCA_018383815.1. Classification (GTDB taxonomy): domain Archaea; phylum Asgardarchaeota; class Jordiarchaeia; order Jordiarchaeales; family Jordiarchaeaceae; genus Jordiarchaeum. The sequence goes on from JAHAWU010000006.1 coordinate 33,973, forward strand.
ACGTTCCCCCAGAAACCTTCGTAGAGAATGTTAAGAAGCATAACCCAGACATTCTAGCCATGTCCGGAATCATCTCGTCAGCGAGGGCGGAAATGATTAACACCATAAAAGCTCTAGATAATGAGGGACTACGAGAGCGTGTTAAAATCTTAATAGGGGGCGCCGCCACCTCACAAGATTTCGCTGAAAAAATTGGCGCCGACGCCTATGGAAAAGACGCGCGGGAAGCAGTCCAAAAGGCTAAAGAACTCTTAGGATAAAAAAAGGACGCGAGACTTTGGAGGTTAAATCATGTCTGGTGAAGAATTAACCGTAAGAGAGAGAATGAAGAGAGTTTTCCTCAGACAGGAACCAGATAGGGTTCCAGCTTACCCCTCCGTGGGAGCGGGAAACGCGAGACTTGCAGGAGTACCCATAAAAGAGTTTATAACTGACCCCGAAACAATGGCCCACGCCATTATTAAGGCATATAAACTATACACCCCAGATGTGGTACTTGTCCTAGGAGACACCCTTGTCGAAGCCGAAGCTTTCGGCTGCAAAATAAAATTCCATGAAAATAGGCTTCCAGAAGCAGTGGACTTCCCGGTAAAAGATTTGAAAAAAGACGTTAAAAATATACGAATGCCCGACCCAAGAAAAGACGGCAGGCTGCCCAACATTCTCAAAGCCGGCGAAATAGTAACCAACGAGCTGAGAAAAGTTGCAGGTGTAGGCGGACTAGTCGCAGGTCCCATCTCCCTTCTCACAGCGCTAAGGGGACCAGAAAATTTTTACAAAGACCTTGTGCAGAACCCAGACTACGTTCAGGAAATGCTTGATATAACCACAGATTTCGCCATTGAGGAGGGAAGAGCACAAGCCGAAGTGAGATTGGGACTAAACCTTGGCGACCCTGTGGCAGGCACTCTTTCACCCAAACAATTCGACAAGTTCGCTGGCCCCGCCTTAAAAAAGGTAATCAAAACCTGGGCAGCTGAGGGAAAATTCTGCGCATTACATGTATGTGGCGACGTAAATCATCTCATAGACAAGCTCGTCGAGCTGGGCCCCGCAATGCTCAGCATAGACGCCCCAGTCAACCTTGCAGAAGCTAAGAAGAAGATTGCAGGCAGAGTGGTTCTTGTGGGAAACGTAGATCCAGTCAAAGTCATGCTAGAGGGCACACCACAAGATGTGAAACAAGCTGTTAAGGAGTGCATACGTCAAGCGGCTCCAGGTGGAATGTACATGCTCGCCACAGGATGCGAGGTACCACCAGATACCCCCCTCGAAAATCTGAGAGCCTTCATGGAAGCAGCCAGAGAATATGGAAAATACCCCATACAACTTGACTAAAAAATGAAGAAAAACAGATAGTCACAACAGGGGATAAGAGGAAATAAACTCTGCTAACAGGCGGAAGCGGCAACTTAATACAAAAAATAATGTCTCTTGTCCAAATCAAAAGTGTCAATTGGAAGAGGTTATTACTTTTATATTTTCGAATCTTGGGCTCTATCTGTCGATTGAACCTTATAGGGAGATAATTCTAGAATTGGGTTTTGAGAGGAGATAGCTAATACAATTTTATTTTTCCAACCATTAGGTCAATATATCGAAAGAGTGATTAGTAGGATTTGAAGAGTTTATTAGTCTGCGGTGTGGATTTTTAATGTTACAATTTTTGCTGGTGGGATACTTTCCACTGTGATTTTGTTTTCTTTTATTAAAATTGAAGCCTCCTCCTTTGTTTCATTCTCTGCGAGGTTGACTATTTTAGCTGCCTTCACTGGTTTACTGAGGGTGAGTGTTGCGTTTTGCTGTTTTTTTCCAGTGTTATATATGCGGATGATGAGGGCCTCCTCTTTTTCGGCTTTTTTAACTGCGGAGAGTATTATTGAGGGGGGTTCAACTTCTAGAAAGCTTGTGGAGAGGGGTAGTTTGTGTAGGGGATTTTTGACTTCTACTGCCCTTAAGTCGCAGGTGAATTCTCGGGCTATTCTGGGAATCATCGCTTCCTCCCAGTCTCCAAGGTGGGGTATTACTGCATATTCTGCTGTGAGGCGTCCCTGGCATTGAGCTTCTGGTGTGGGTATTGCTGGTCCTCCGAAGATTCTGCGGTTATTATGGTCTATGTTTCTCGATAGCCAGCCTACTGAGCGGACAAGGGTTATGGCTATGGTTCTCTCTTTTTCTCCATAGATTTCGTATTCGGGGAGTCCCTTGTTTGCTATGGCTAGGCCCTTTTTTCCATTGTTTATGTCTACGAAGAGGTTTTGGTGGCTTGCTGTGGTTTGCACTTCTATCCAGTTTGTGTCGTCAGGGATTTTCAAACTTCTCTCAACGACTCCAAAGTGGCCATCAGCATAGACAACATCAGACTTTATACCTGTTGGGAAAAGTACTCTCAGACGGTGGTCCTTGACGACGTTTCCGATTTCTGTTTTGCAGTTAACAAATCTGGAGCCGGGAAAGAGGGATATTATTGAAGTTATTCTTAGGGGTAACCTTTCGCGGGAGCGGCGATTGCGGTTCCCCTCATCTAAACTTTTTGGAATAAGCATTTCCATCTTCACTATTGCGTCCACTCTTGCAGGGTGTTCTTCAAATGAAATTTCAGCATTAAAATGTTCGCTGGTAATAATCTCGTCTTCCTTAAGTTGGGAGTAATTATACTCGTCACCATTGTCACCCACATCCTCGAATATGTGTAGTCCAGTGAATGTAACGCCACTTGATAGTTCTGTTACGTCCATTGTGCCATTCGGGTTAAGCTTAACTCTTAAATATTCGTTCTCAATCGTTCTCTTCCCAACATTGAGTTTTAGAGGTGAGTTTGCATTTTCTGCCTTCCCTTCTTTTAAATATAGTATTTTGTATCCGCAGGCGGGAACATCTGTGGCAAGGAACCTTAGGGTGTAGCGGTTCATATTCTCGAAAAATCGGAAGGCATAATTCTCTGGCTCTTCAAATACTTCCACGGGAAGAGTTCTTCCCCCCTGATCCACTATGCAGAAGTTGCGGTCTGGCTTAAAATCCAGGCTCTTGAGGAGGGAGGGGTTGAAGGTAAATTGCTGACTGTTAAAGGTGAATGGTGGAAAAGGCTCCGAGAGGAATTCCACTACTCCAGTTCTTTTCCAGGGGGAGGGATTGAAGACTGCTATGGGGAATCCCTCACCTGAAACTGTTGCTTTTGATGCTACACGCTCCATTGCTTTTAGTGTGAGTAGGTCGGCTATCTGTTCACTCCAAGCGAAACGGGTTTCCATCTCTCTATGGACTTGGTCAATGGAGCATCCACAAATACTGTCGTGGGGGTGATTTTCAAGAAGCCACTTCCAAGCTAGCCACAAGTAACTCCTATCATAGTTTTCCCCGAGAACCCAGGCCCAAGTGGAGAATGGTTCTGCATAGTTCTCCAGTTTTGTTTGGCATCTATGGTTTGCTTGTTTCAAGTATATGCGGGAAGATAGAACTCCGGGTAAAACAGGAAACATGCGTGCTCCCCTAAGCTCTCCCCTGTACACGGGTAGGTCATGCGTGTTTTCTTCAAGCTGGTTAAAAAAGTCTTGCAAACTTCCATGCCTTATAGGCTCATTGGGATGCTTCTCATTATAGGACTTTATGATTTGGGGCACATTTTCCTGGGGGAAAGCATGGTCATGCCCATTAAGAAATAGGTGGAAGTTTCTATTGCTTCTCCCTTGAAGCATATCTTTTGTTTTTTCGATTAGCGTAATAGCAGCATCTTTATTTTGGGGAAGGTCGCCCACGTTAAAGTAGCCAATTGCAATCTGGTGAGTAAGTATGCGGTCTCCACTGGGAGCTTCCCAAAGAAAAGTTGTTGGAAGAAAGTCAATCTCGTCTCCCAAACCTCTCCAGAAAACGAATCCCTTAAAGGCGAATCCCTTCATTATTTGGGGAGTTTGAGCAATTTGTCCAAAGCAATCTGGCTGATAACCTATTTTTTGACTCCCTCCATACTCTTCGGCGGTCATTATGCCCAGAAGCAAGTTCCGTACAATGGATTCAGCGGAGACCAAAAACATGTCTGGTAGAACGTAAAAGGGACCAACACTTAAACGGCCCGAACTGACAAGCGCACGTATACGTCCCTTATTCTCGGGTCGCACCTCAAAGTAGTCCTCAAGAAGGATGGATTGACCATCCAGCAAAAAGTGTTTATAGTCAGGATTTTTCTCCATCAGGCCTATCAGGCGGTCAATCATTTCTACCATATATCCTCGGAAAGTTTGGAAAGGTTTGTACCATTCTCTATCCCAGTGAGTATGAGAAACCAGAATGGATTCATTTCTCCTTTTCACAGCTACTCCTTCTCTCAATTCATTTTTGGGCGTTCTTCTATGCGGGTGATTCTGTCTATTTTGGGATTAGTGAATATGTCTAGAGGATCCCTACTTTTCAGGGAGAACTCAACGACTATTAGGCCCTCAGGTCCTGCAACTACACTGTGTGGAGTGTTGGCGGCTAGATGGACCCCCACTCCAGGCTCTAGGAAGACTTCGTGTAGTGCGGTAGTGTGGGGGTGATGCTCTTCGGGTATGGGGTAGGTAGGTTTATCTGTGGGTTTTCCTGGTACAAACATTGAGCCTGTGCCCTTTATGGTGTGGAAGTATTCCTGTTTGCCTGGGATGAGGATACCCTTTTTGGGAATGTGGGTGTTGTCTTTTTCTGGCACCATGTAGACAGCCTCTTCCCCAAATTCTTGTAGACCCTTAAAATCCTTCACAAGTTTCTTTAAGTCGATGTAGCCCTTCTCAATTTTTGATCCTTTGGGCATAACCACTACTGATTGGTGGCGATGTTCTGGCATGTACTGGTTTGGAAGGAAGCACAAAATTTTCCCACATTCAGCCTCGTTTACTAGCACGTATATTCCAAGACCCACCCTTTTAAAGTAGTCCAGTTCCCCATTGCTTAAACCGAAGTCAACCACTTCCAAGTCTTCAGGTTTCAGCCCCTTTATCGGAAAACCAGATTCCAGAATCATGTTGTAGTACAGCTTCTGGGCTTTTAATACGGAGTCACGATAAAGCAACACAGGCACACTCCAAAATAGAACTAATATTTTGTGTGGGGATATAGACTTTCTGATTAATTTTTTCCTTTTGCTTTCTGGAAATTTGGCTTTTTTGTACTTTTTGATGAATGTAGCCTTAAGTGAACCCAAATTAAGGAGAGATTCAGGAAAAAAATTAATGAGAGAATCTATAGTTTTGGAATTAGGCGCGGTAGAAGCCGTATTTCATTACGGCGTCCTTCATGGCTTTAATATTTGCGGCGGGAACATCGTCGGGAAGCACACATGAGGAGCAAAGTATGTAGCCTCCGCCTTCCATGCAGCCTTCTATCTGTTTTCTACAGTAGTCCTCTACTTCTTTAGGTGAGCCTAAGCCTGTTATCTGGGGAGGAATGTTTCCCATTAGGCATGCTCTGTCTCCTAGGATTTCTTTGGCTTTAAATATGTCTGTTTGGTCTAGGTGGAACCAGGTTTTACCCTTCGGAAGCTCTGTGAAGTATTCTAGAAAATCTGTGTAATCATTATCTAGGTGGAACTGTACGATACACCCTTTACTTATGATGGCTTCCGCGATTCTTTTGAGGTGGGGCCAGAATAGTTCAAACTTTTTGCGGGAAATAAAGCTTGAAGCTACCCGTGAAAATCCGTAGAGAACCGCATTTGGACCCTTTTCACTGCTCAGGAACTGGATTTGCACGTCTAGGGTGGCAAGCATTTCGTCCACTGTAGCTTCACAAGCCTCCACAACCTTATCAGGAATCTCCACCACATCTGTAAGATACTTGTTAAAGCTTCTCAGAAAAGATATAACATCTACTGGAGGCTCTACGGCTCCAACAAAAAGGGATGGAACATCCATCTCCTCAAGCCATTTATTAGTGTCTAATGCCGCGAACTGCGCCACATAACTCATGAAGTCCTTCTCTAACTCGGGTCTCCTCTTAAAGGGAGCGAAACCCTTTTCAATTACAAGATCATAGTCGCTCCTCTTCATAAGCTCCTTTTCATGCATCTGCTCGGGAATATTACCCTTTGGAAGAGTCCAATCAAAATAAACCATGCTGTGAGAATTGGGCCAGGGAAGATAGTAACCAAGGATGGGGGAGCAGCCTGTATACACATCAAAGCCGCCAAACATTTCCCAAACCTTCTTTGTGGCTTCGTAGGATTTTGGCACATTGAAGAAAAATTCCTCTATGGTCATCCCAGTCAACCTAGCCTGAGCCGCATGGAAGGAGGCTATAATAGGGACACGGTCGGGTTCACGCAGATTTAAAACAGTTTCCACTCTTTCCCTAGGAGTCATAGTCTCGTTTTCATGCATCTTCAAAGGCAAACAAGACACCTCCAAAAACCCTTAGTCCTGATTTAACAAACTGAGGGAACTTATTTAAGTAAGTATACATGAGGTTAAAAAGCTTCATCAACTTTTTTGCACTGTTCTTGTCCTAATTTAATAAAAAATTATCTAAAGTAGGTAGTAGTTTCTTTTTGGGAACAGGTAGCAGAGGAAAACTGAGGAAATTGCGGTAAGTATTAGGGAGAGGCTTAGGAGGCTGTCTGATGGTGGGTAGAATGAGAGGGTTGCAAGGAAGGTGCCAATTGAGGATAACCACTCAGTTAAACTGTGGGGGGTAAAAGCCCACGCTAACCAGAATATGATAATCTGTGACGTGAGTGTGCCTATGGTCAGGTACCAGCCCCACTTTTTAACCAGGATCACTCCGAAACCGGATATTATAAGGGCTAGGGCAATAAGGTAAGCTAAAGCGGTGAAGCATATAGTTGAAAGCATAAGTCCAAATATTAAGGTTAGTTGACCGTAAATTATCAGTAGGGCACCAGCTATTTTTACCCTGCTGGGGAGGGGATTCGATGGTTTTTTTAGGGGGGTTTTTAGTACCCTTCGGCGGTACCATCCCGGAAAATGCGTCATGAAAGCCCAAGCCAGAATTAGGAAATAAAACACCATGAAGAATACGACGGTGAAAACTGGTGAAGCGGTGGGGAAAATGAATCTGAAGTAGAAAACTGCAGCATTAATAATGAAGACTATGAGAAAGAAGGTGGCGACTCTATAGTGTATTTTTTTGTAAATATCAAGCTCCCTAATGGATGGGGGGTAAATTCTCTCAACGTGTTGAAGGGTGAAAGGCTTCTTGGCAACTATTGATATGAGGGCGGGGACAACCAAAAATAGGAATACCAGGGTGGCGGGATAATAGTAGTAGAGTGTGGCAAATATTTTTGGGGAGGTAAACAGCAGAATTATCCCCAGCAAAAAGAACCCTAGGAAACCTAGGTCCACATAGTATGTTTGTTTGTATGCTACACGCCTAGAAATGAAGTAAATTATGAATAGTGTAAAGCCCACAAAAACGCTGGTCACCCCTGGAACTAGGAGGGAAGAATTCCACTCGGCGGGGATGGGAGGTATAAACCACAGATGTATAAGGATACTCTGCTGAAAACCTGTTAGCGGGTCAGGACTGTTAAGAACTATGAGAGACCTAAGAAGTAGATCTAGGGAATTCAGTCTGGAACCGTTTAGAAAGACTCCAGTAAACATGACTATAAAGTAGGTGGGCATGGGAATTTTACCAAAGAAATCTACAAATCTTTGGAAACGGGTTCTGGAGGCCAAAACCTTTTCCCGATAATCACTCATCATCTTGTCTACATCATCGGAAGCAGACATGGATTCATCCTCCTAAACATATGAGTTATTAACCTTCTGAAGCGGGTTTTGGTCAGGGAAGAGTTAAGATGAAAGGTTTTAAGTTGGAAATTAGCCTGAAATCGGAGACTACTCATAAACTTTTGTTGCGTCTGTGTTATGAATTTTTCTAAAAGATGTAGTGGTTTCGCTTAGGGAGCAGGTAGCACAAGAACACTGACGAGATGCCTGAAAAAATTACTGCTAGAAACAGTAAGTTTTCGGATGGAGCTGCGAAGGCGAGATTGTACAAGAAATTGTTAATTGAGGTTATCCAATCAACTAAGCCTACATTGGGAAAAACATAAGACAGCCACAGAAGCCCAATATGGGACGCAAGTCCACCCACCGTTAGATACCAGCCCCACTTTTTAACAAGAACTATTCCTATGCCGGCAGCCATGAGAATTATGGCAACAGCAATTTCTAAAATTCCCAATATGTACGATGTCTGACCAATATTCAATAAGAGAATCAACACTGCAAACAGTATCAGTGCCACCCCTACTATTCTCACCAAGCGGGGCAAGGGCCTCGATGCCTTTTGTAAGGGTGTTTTCATAACTCTCCGAGTATACCATGCGGGAAAGTGGACAGTGAAAGCCCAAGCATAAATCAATAAGAACAGAGGCATAAAGAATAGAGCGGCCCACAATGGTTTCGTTGAGGGTACATAATAAGTGAGATAGCCCAGAATGGCATTAATTATGAAAACCGTACCCCAGACAGAAGCGATAATAATATGAATTTTTTTGTAAACATCTAGTTCCCTAATCATTGGGGGTATAACTCTGTCGGAAAACTGATGAGTAAAAGGTCTTCTAGCCGCTATTGTGACCCAGGCGGGAATCGCCAGTAGGCCGAAAATCAAGGTACCCGGAAAACAGTAATAGAGCGTGCTGAATAGGTTGGGAGCTACAAACATTAAAATTAACCCCAAAAGAAAGAAGGCCAAGAATCCCAAGTCAAGGTAAAAGATTTCCTTGTAGGCAATACGTCTCGATATGAAATACACTGCAAATAGTGCCAAGCCAATTAACACACTAATGGCCGCCGCATTCCAAGGTGATTGGCTCCACACACTTGGCATTGGATTTACGAACCACAGATGTATAAGAAGGCTCTGTTGGAAATCGGGCAAAAGGGTGGAACTGCCTAACCACAATGGAGGTCTCAGCAAATGCTCCAAAGTTGTAAGCACAACCCCTGTTAGGATCACAAGAATAACCATCGAAAAAAAGTAAACAGTTATGGGAACCAGGGAGAAAATGTCTACAAATTTTTGGTATCGTGTTCTTGAAGCCAAAGCCTTTTCCCGATATTCCCTCATCATCTTATCTACATCTTCAGTAGACAAGAACGAGTCCTCCTCCTTAAATCTTAATTAATATATGTATGTTTTAGATGATTTAAATTAATTTTATTAGTACATATGGTTTACTATTTCTACCACCTAGGGATACTTCACTTCGCGAGTTGATACTCCCTACGAGCACCATTCAAGAATATGTTACGGGCAATGAAACTTGTTGTCTGCTCAGCTTTGGCTTGGAGCAATTCTGCTTTTAGTTCATGAGCCTCCTTTAAATCTGCAGTTTCGGGGTTGTATATTATGAAGTCTACTAGGTGGAGTGCTAATTGTATTTCTCCCGCTTCTTTTAGGGCCTTAGCTCGGTTAAGTAATGCTTCTGTTCCAGTTAGGTTTACAATCTCTTTGGCGATGTCTGCTGTCTTTGAGGGAAATAGGTGAGAGGGGTTGCCATCGTACCAGCCTGCGTAGCGTCTGTATATAGCGTGGATGGCGAATGTGGGGCATCCATAAATGGGGGCTAAATAGGACTTTTTGGCCAAGTCTTCGGGGAGTTGAACTTCTTCTAGTATTTGTTCAATCCAGGCACCCTGGTTTAAGCGTTTCACTACTTCTTCGTGGAGGTAGCGTAGGGCTCGGGCGGTGTTGAGGCAAACTTTTTTGATTTTTTCGCCGCGAATGACTGGTCCATGTCCTGGTACTAGGATTTGGGGGTGGAGAGAGGCCATTTGTTCTAGGGCGTCCGCCCATTCGGTTTCGTAGCGTTGAACCTTGAAGGGATTTCCCAAATTGGGGAAGGACCACAGGAGGAAATCTCCTGAGAAGATAACTTTTTTCTCTGGAATCCAAATCCAGGTGGCATCGTCTGTTTCTCCCATTCCAAACCGGAGTTCGAAGGTTAAGCCGCCAAGCCGGAAGCTTAAGCGGTCGTGATATGTTAGGTCTGGGTAATGATATTCTTTGGGTACGGCGCTTGTCCCATCGGGGACGCTGAACTGGATGCGGTTAATGAATTCCTGTTGACCCTGCAGTTCCTGGTAGCGGTTGAAGCGTTTAACCACATTTTCATGGGCAATGATTCTAGGTTTGGGGTCTCCTCGCTCCTCAGCTTCCTTTAGCAGAGCCCAAACACCAAAAGCATGGTCATAGTGTCCATGGGTATAGATAATTGAATGAATTGGGGCGTCGGTAACCTTACGAATATCGTTTCTAATTAGTTCCCCAAACTGGTGAATTGCTGTGTCCACAACCACCACTCCCTCTTCTGTGACAATGAAGCCTACATTTCCGAACGTGGTTATGGAGTAGACTTGGGGGATTAGCTCCTCGACTCCTTTGTACTGTGGAAAAACTGGCTGCGTCTGGGACTTATTTTTCGGTTTAGCCATTTTCGGTAACCTTCGGTTGTGGGAAGTTGCTTCTTTTTTGTGGAAAAAAAGGGTGGGTTTTATGTGTTAAGTTAAATTGTCGATGTATTTTATGTATCCTAGGCAGATTTGTAGTATTTGTCCTAGGGCTTCTTTGTCCACCACTTCGGGAGTGTCAAGTCTTGTGTGGTAGAATTCGGGTAGCCTTCCTTTTAGTTCATGGGATCCAATTGATGTTGCTGGCAGTTTTTTGCGGCTGAAGGCTGCGGCGTCTGTTGCTCCGAAGGGTAGGGTTCCTAGGCGGGCATTTATGCCTTGTTCCTGAGCAATTTTTAGTAAAGTGTTGCATAATTCGGGGTTGTGTTTTGCGCCTATTAGTGTTTCTTTCTCAAATATGACCGCGGAGTCCTTTGCTGCTATGCCATCCATGTTTATTAAAATAGTGTTGCTTTTCTTTAATTCCTCATAGTGGGCTTTAACGTAGCGTTTGGATCCCCGCAGTCCGGCTTCCTCTCCAGCGAATGAGACTAGGTGGATGCGGGTGTTTTTGGGATATATTTTTGGGTTGTTCTTGTTCTCGGACAGGTATTTGCCTATTCCCAGTACTACGGACACCCCAGATAGGTTGTCGAAGGCTCCCGGTACTGGCTTATAACTGTGGAAGAAAACGTAGATGGTTGCGATGGGAGTTAGAAATAGGAAGAAAATTCCGAACCAGAAAAAGACTTGGGTCAAGTTGAGTGGGAGAAAATAGAAGATTGTTTTCAAAACGCTAATGATGCTAAAGATTACTACTCCAACGTAGCCGATGAAAATTGTTAAACTGCCTATTGTTTTTAGGTAGTAGAATATGTTGAATTCGTAGGCTGAATCGTGGTGGGCGGCAAAAATTATGGTGTGTTTAACTTTGCCTGTGGGGTTTATTGTTCCAATGACGTTTTTGGACTTCTTCTTGGGAAACATGAAGTCCACTAGTTCCCTGTAGCGCATTACTTCTAGAATGAAGTAGCTAACCGCAAAAACTGCAAGTATGCTGGCAATTAGTGAGAGGGACAAGCCGAGGAAACTGCCCCGCAACAGTCCCAAGCTGATTAAGGCTAAATCGAGGGGATTGATGCCAATTTGAAGCCACCCCATATCAATTAGGAGAGAGAGCCAGTAGAGGATGATTCCGCAAATTACCATTATGGAACCGTACCTAATGAAGCCCAGAAAAGCAGTGGGGCTGCTGATGAATTCTTCTTGGTGGGTTTTGTCACAGAATTTTTTCAGTTCCTCTTCCACCCTGTTTCCTGCGAGCTCCTCTTCCTTGGAGCCAGATTCTCGTGGCCCAATTTCTTTGCAGATATCCGCAATAAATTTATGCATGTAGTTTTCCAATGCCTTTTGTACCATAATACAAGAAGGCGTCTTTCTCAATTATAAAATTTGTCTTTCACAAGAGACTCAGGGAATCGTTGACTGAAAGGTGGTGAAGATGAAGAAGGTTGGAGTTGTTATAGCTGCTCACGGAGACGTGCCACTAGACTATGAAATGTGGCAGGCGGAAAAAATCATGGAAAAAGTATCAGATATGGCAAGAAAATTGCCCCGCAACATTGGGAAAATAAATGATCCCCATAAGTTGGAAAGTGAAAAACTCGCAGAGAAGGTGAAGGGTAAAACGGGGTTAGAGGTGAAGGTGGGTTTCTCAGAGTTTTGCTCTCCCAGCATTCCCGAAGCCATAAATCAGCTGGTCAGCGAAGGATATAACAAAATAGTTGTGGTTCCTGTTTTTGACCCACTGTAAACATACGGAAAAAGATATTCCAGAGATACTTGAAAAAGTGAAAAAGCAAGTCCCAAATTTAGAGATAGTGTGCACTGAGCCCATAATTGAAGAAATGGCAGGATATCCTATGCCAAAAAATAAGGAAGAAAATGAGCCAAAACTGTGCCCAAGAAACATGATAAATTATCCGTGGCTCAAAACACCTTTATTTTTTGGGCATTTTTAGAGCTTAATTTTTGAGTATGCTCTTCTTAGTTCCTCAGCTTTATCCTCCGGGCGATAATCGAATGTCACTGTGCCCATGGATTCTTCTACCCCGGCAAAAAATTTTAGCTTCTCCTTCTCCCTGACTGGCGATGAGAATTCAATGTGGAAATGGTAATAGTCGTAGTTTTCACCGTCTGTGGGCTGCTGATGCAGGGCCATAATGTATGGGAAGCTGAAATCAAAGAGCTTATCGAAAGTCATCAATAGTTCCTTCAGGATTTGAGCCAGACTATCCCTTTCTCCACCAGTTAGTTGTGGGAGGCTTTGGACATGCCTCTTGGTGTGGATGTGTACACCGAAGGGCCACTTAGCATAAAAGGGTAGAAATGCTATGTGGTCACTGTTTTCCATAATCACCCTTACTTTGTCCTTTTTTTCTCGCTCGGTAATCTTGCAGAATAAGCAATTCTTATTCTTATCGTAGAAGTTTTTACTTGACTCCAACTCCTTCTCAATTCGGGGTGGAATGAAGGGGAAAGCATAGATTTGGCCGTGGGGATGGTCTAAGGTCACCCCGATAACTCTTCCTTTATTTTCGAAGATGAAAACGTATTTTACATAGTCTCTCTGCCCCAACTCAGTGTACCTGTGCGCCCAGTGGTCGACTATCTTCCTTATATGGGATACACTCAAGTCTGCCAGAGTTTTATTATGTTCTGGAGTGTAGAGAACCACTTCGCAGACCCCCTGGGCGGGAGCCACACGGTAAAAATCGTTTCCCCTAATCTCAGGCGCATCGGGTTCGGGAACCAGTGAGGGAAACTTGTTAGTAAGACTCAGAACATCCCAGTCGGCTGAGGGGACCTCAGGAGACCCGGGACAGAAGGGGCAAACACCACTTGGAAGTAAGGGACGCTCCTTTCTCTTACCCGAAACGATAATCCACTCGCCAAGAACCGGGTTATATCTCAGCTCGCCCATTTAATAATCACCCTTGAAAAAGTGCCTTTTTGAACACTGGATCTTTTTTAAGATATAGAGTAGTGTGACTTTTAACGGTGACGCGAATGTATTCAAAGGTGCTGGGTCAACTTTTTATTTTTCGTTCCAAGAGTTTGAAGAAATTTGTTAGGTCTATGTTCCCACCGCTAATTATTATTCCCACCCTTTTTCTCTTGACTTCAAGGCCACCGTACATTAGTCCGGCTAGTGAAACTGCGCCTGAGGGTTCTACCACGAGTTTCATTCGTTCCCACAGGAATTTCATGGCTTCAATTATTTGTTTTTCCGTTACGGTTATTATGTCGTCAACATTTTCTCTTATAATCTTGAAGGTGTTTTTTCCCAACGATGTTCTGAGTCCATCCGCGATTGTCTGAGGGTTGGTTGAGGGAATGAGTTTACCTGTTTTAAAAGAGCGGTAGGCGTCGTCAGCGTTTTTGGGTTCAACGCCTATTACTCTCGCCTCGGGGCACAGACCTTTTACCGCAATGGATGACCCACTTAATAAGCCACCACCACCTACTGGTGCGAAAACAAAGTCTAATGAGTCTACGTCTTCTATTAGTTCGTATGCGGCGGTTCCAGCTCCATAAATTACGTTTAAATCATCATAGGGATGAATGAGGGTGTAGCCATGTTCGGAGCTTAAGCGTTTTGCCTTTTCTTCCCTGTCGGTGGGCTTATTGCCAGATAAGACTATTTCTGCCCCGTAGCCACGTGTAGCAGCCATTTTTACGGGAGAAGTGCTTTTGGGCATGACAATGACTGCTTTTATACCCAAGAGTTTTGCGGCTAAGGCTACGGCTTGTGCATGGTTGCCAGATGAGTGGGCAATAACACCCCTCTGCTTTTCTGCTGGAGTTAGTTGGCTTAGGGCGTTGTAGGCTCCGCGAAACTTGAAGGCACCGACACGCTGGAAATTCTCACACTTTAAGAGAACACGCCCCCAGTTAAAGCGTCTAGGGTACGGCTGGTCATTACTGGAGTATGATTTACTATGGGTCTCAGTCTTTCTCTTGCCGCTTCGACTTCTTTAAACATATTTATCAGAAGGATATTGAAAAAAGTGTTTAAAAAAGGCTTCTAAATTTTGGATGTATAATTTTTAGATTCTCTTTTTCAGCCAATCGTCTATGTCTTTGAAAACTTTCTCTTTTTCTAATTCGTTGAAGAGTTCGTGGTAGAAGCCATCATATATTTTCATTTTGAAGTCCTTTTCCTTCACGTTCTTGGCGAACTCTTTGCTTCCCTCGGGGCTTACCAGTTTATCCTCTCCGGCGACCAGAAGTAGGGTGGGAACTTTGAGTTTATCTGCGTTCTTTCTAAGGTTCTCCATGGTGGTGAAGAATTCTACTGCGAATTTGGCTGTGATGGTTTTAAAAACTAGGGGGTCTTTGTCATATTTTTCGCATACTTGTTTGTCGTGTGAGAGGTTGTTTGGGTCTATTTGGTTTGGTAGTTCCTGGGTGGGGTTGCTTTTTGAGAGTTCCAATATTGTTTTTACAATTTCTGGGTCTAACTCGCTGGCGAGTTTTAGTGCCGGTGATGACAGAATAAGGTAGTCTATTTTTTTGGGGTTTTTTAGAGCGTATGCTATGGCTATTGTTCCGCCCAGACTGTGTCCGAGGAGAATGGTCTTTTTGCCCTTTTCGCTTTTTTTAACCATATCAATGAAGGTGTCCAAGTCTTCTAGGTAGTCATCGAAACTATCTATGTGTCCGCGTGGACCTTCAGAGAGACCGTGTCCTCTATGGTCTAATGCATAGAATGCGATTCCCTCATTGGCGAAGTGTTCAGCTACATGAGTATATCTGCCCGAGTACTCAGCCAGACCATGCGCCGCCACGATTACCGCCTTTACCTTCTCCGGCTTCCAGAATTGGTAGTATAGCTTTATTTTGCCTTTCCCATCAAATTTTCCTTCCTTATGGGTAATTTTCATACTTCAAACCTCCCGAAATCCTAAAATACCGCATTGAAAAATAATAATGTTCCAATTATCCACATTCAAACATATAACGTATTCGGTCATAAATGGGTGGAAAGAAACCATTTCTAATGAAGGAGGTCTATTAGTGATAGTGGATATGCATTGCCATTTAAGCCACAAGGATTTTTATCCTGACATTTACTGGGAACTCATAGCTCAATCTCTCTCCCTGAATCTGGGCATCTCCAAGGAAAAGGTGCTAAAGGATATGATGCCCGAATTTTGGAGAAAAGATGCCAGCACCATTGTGGAAGACATGGATAAAGCGGGAGTTGACAAGGCTGTGGTCATGCCGGTCGACTTCGAGTTAAAGGTGGGTAAAGCGAAAATGTCAATTGAGGAGCAAAATAGGTACCACGCAAGGGCAGCAGATGAATATCCCGACAGGCTTATCGCCTTTGTAGGAGTTGACCCAAGAAGGGGAGAGAAGGCAGTAGAACTACTTGAAAAAGGCGTCACAGAGTGGGGAATGAAGGGACTAAAGTTCCACCCCGACGCAGGATACTATCCTAACGATCCAGTTTGCTTTCCCCTCTATAAGAAGTGCGTAGAGTTAGACATTCCTTTACTTTGCCACTGCGGCTTAATCTTCATTCCCTTCGAAGTTAAATACAATAATCCAATGTGTCTTGACGATGTTCAAACAGCTTTCCCAGATTTGAGAATAGTAGCAGCCCACTTGGGGGGAATAAGCGGAGTCTCCACACTAGCAGAGATAGGCTCTCTTAAGTCAGGCATTTACACTGAGATTTCATTTACGGGTCAGATGTTGGCACGTGGAGCTCCCCAGCTACTGCTTAATAATCTTAGGATGCTCATGGATTTGCCGCTCACCTTTGCTGTTCCCTTCAAAAATAGGATACTTTTTGGCAGCGATTGGCCATACTCCAACTCTATGATGAAACTGGAAGAATGGGTCAATTGGATTAAAAACCTCCCAAAAAACGGGAAAAAGTATGGTTTGAAGTTCAGCGAAGAAGAGACCCGACTAATACTGGGAGAGAACGCCAAGAAAATACTGAAAATATGACCAAAAAACTACGCTGCCTTTTTTTCTGTTTTTCAGTTATTTTTTACGTTGTCTTTATGGGGGATTTCCCGTACTTTTTTGCGCATTCTATAAGGAGATCCACGTGGTGGAGGGGGATATTTCTGCTTACACCTCCCCCTGTGGAGAGTATGAATCCGCCGCCGGGTCCCAGTTTCTGGATTACCTCTTTGCAGGTTTCTTCGACCAGTTTTGGCGTTCCTCTGAGCATTACGTCTCGGGGGTGAATGTTGCCCATTAGGGTGTACTTTCCATATGTTTTTTTCTTTGCTGTTTCTAGGTCTCCTATTTCACCACAGTGGAATATGTTGATTTTCATCTGCTCTATCTGATCTAGAACATGTGCTGCGTAGTTTTCATTGTGGTATAGGATGATGCTTACTTTACTTCTAATATTGTCCAGAAACTTTTTCAGGTATGGTGTGAAGAATTCTTGGCACTGCTGGGCTCTCAGAAAACCCGTTGTGTGATCACTCACCAACACAAATAGGGCGGAGCCACCAATAACATCAATGAGGGTGTTAAACCAGTTAGTGCATGACTTCACGGTTATTTCTAGAAGTTTGTGGGCGTATTTGGGATTCTGGGAAATGAGTTTAAGGAAATTGGTATAACCCATAATTTCACAGGCGAGCTCCACCGGACCGAAGTCTCCGATTCCAGAGCTTCCCTTAACTTTCTGCTGAATCTTAAGATACTCTAGGTACTTAGGCATTAGGCCGTCGCTCTGAGGGTCGGGAATTTCAAGAGAGTCAATATCTTCGGGAGTAGTTACAGCAACCTTTTTGACACCCGGAATTTCGTCTTCGGGTTCAGATAGCTGGCATCCGAAGCCTGAAGCATGGGCGTAAGGAACCCATACTGATGTCGCTATGAAAGCTTCGGGGAAGCGTTGCCTCATTTTTTCACCCGCCTCGATTTGCAACATTGGGTCCTCAAGAAGCTTCTTTAGAGGCACGCCATAAAGGTCAGCTAGAAAATCCCACTCGGGAAAGAGAATTACGGGAACGCACTCAGGCTCCTTGAAGCTTAGGGTTACAAGGACACGTTCTAAAACCGAAGACATTCTTCTAGCCCTCCAAGATTCTTTTAATAACATCTAATGCCTTTACAGCATCTTCACAGTAAGCGTCTGCACCAACCTCCTCGGCGAACTCTGGAGTAACAGGTCTACCACCCACAATAACTTTAACTTTATCCAGCCCTGCTTCCTTTAAGGCTTCAATTACCTCAGGGATACGCTCCATAGTCGTTGTCAGCAACGCACTTAGGCCGACGATGTCTGCTTTAACTTCCTGAGCCTTTTTTACGAACTCCTCCGCGGGAACATCTATACCAAGGTCGTGAACTTCGTAGCCTTCAGAGGAGAGTAGGGTTGTTACAATGTTTTTGCCGAGGTCGTGTATATCGTCCTTAACCGTCCCAATTACGATTACACCCTTTTTCTTTCCACCCTTTTTTATGTAGGGTTTTAGCACCTCCATGCCAGCCTTAAAGGCCTCAGCGGCCATAATCATGTCTGCGAGGAAGTACTCCTTATTTTCAAATAGCTCCCCAACTCTTCGAAGCCCCTTGGAGAATCCCTCATTTATGGCTTCAAGTGGAGAAATGCCTGACTTTAATGCTTCTTCGGCACTCCTTTTGGCTTCTTCGACATTCAGATTTACAACAGCGTCAGCCATCTTTTTCAACAACTCTTCTTTAGAGGACATGAGTTCCACCTACTGTTTTCAAACATTTTCTCGATATTTTTTATCATTAGCTCCAAACCTTATCTCAGTATATTTGACTCTGCCTTAATCTTCGAACAGTTACGATAAGTAAAAAGGGAGTTATTTTCCCAATGGATATTTACCGAATTCGACACCTGCCTCAAGCATAGCCACCACGTTTTGGGGTGGAGTGTCCGGCTGAATGTTATGTGATGGCGCAAATACGTATCCGCCACCCTTGCCTAGAATTTCAATAACCCTTTTGCACTCTGCTTTAATCTCATCAGGACTAGCTTTTGGTAGGAGTCTTTGCACATCTATGCCCCCATCAAAAGTTAGCTTGTGCCCAAAAGACCTTTTGAGGGATTCTGCATCCATTCCTTTAGCTAAAGGCTGGATAACCTGAAGTATGTCAACGCCCAGATCAATTAGGTGGGGAATTAGTGGTGCAACTGCTCCGCAGCAGTGCCACATTATTCTTGCGTCTGTAAACTGTTTGATGTGTTTTATCATTCTTTTGTGGTATGGTTTCCAGAATGTCTCGTACTGTTTGGGGGAAACGAATGGCGCCTGTTGGGTGCCCATATCTTCAGCAATGTATGCGAAGTCTATGTGTTCACCCACCTCAGTGTAGAAAGCTTCCATTATTCCCTCCTCGACTGTAAGCAGGGTGTCGGTTAAGTAGTGGAAGAGTTCTGGTTCTCTCTGCATATCAAGCATCATCTGGGTAAACCCACGAATCCAAGCATAGTTTTGAAATATCTGTTCAGCGAATGAGGCTAGGGCAACAATTACTCTATCGCTACTCTTCCTCATCCTAAGCACACGCTCCTTAGCCTTGCTTGAAAACACGGGATCCTCCGGGTCAGGCCATTTGAAGTTGTCTATGTCTTTGGTGGTGATTTTTCCCGCGAGAGGCGGATCGTAAACCTC
>JAHAWU010000092.1:0-7854 GCA_018383815.1 Candidatus Jordarchaeia archaeon
AGACGCTAAACGCCTGCCAGAGTGGAGAGGT
Source organism: Candidatus Jordarchaeia archaeon (assembly GCA_018383815.1). Taxonomy (GTDB): domain Archaea; phylum Asgardarchaeota; class Jordiarchaeia; order Jordiarchaeales; family Jordiarchaeaceae; genus Jordiarchaeum. The sequence continues at coordinate 32 of JAHAWU010000092.1, forward strand.
TCATGCCCTAGGGCAGGTGCTCCCCTGTGAAGCAGGAACCGAACACCACTGGGAGAATGTCCTAGATGGGTAAGTTTCGGACAACGGTTGAGTTGTTGGGCTCCATGATTTCTAGTGGGATGGCGGCTATCCCCCTCATCAAGGCCTATGCGTCACCCATAAGTGCTGCGGGTAACTGTCTTCTAGTTTTATAAAATGTGCATGTTTTCCCACTCTGCGACAAGAAACATCACACATACATGCCACAAGGCAGAAAGGTTACTCATGGTAATTGTGGGTGATGCATAGCTCATGAACAGTGGGGGCTGGCGGGGGTTTTTTTGAGGCTTTTATCCTCCAAGCATGTAGAAAGTATAACTAACTTTCTGCCCAGTTTTAGTGGGAAAAAGTAGATTTGCTTTTCAACCTGTTAAAATTAATGGGGTCTATCATAGGTGGTGTAGAATAGTTTGGCTGCGTCTCAAAAAGGGGGGCGTTTACTAAGGCTTCTTTCACGATTTGGAGCCTTATTATGGAGATGGAATCGAATAAATCTATGTCATCTCCATGTTTTTACAGACAATTTTATAAGTTTAATTTGATATAAATTATAGTAAAAGCTGGGGGTTAAGTTTTGATGTTTGGAGATAGTCTTGAGAAAAAGTTGGAACTCGCATCCGATTACACCAAATTTTTTAGGAGAATGAGTAGTCACTTTGCGGGTGAGGAAGAGAGAGTTAAGGACCGTATGCTGGAGTATCTGAGGCAGGGGAGAAACCCACCGGCGGTTCTCCCCGTTTTCTGGAAGCGCAATGTTACCGCGAAGAAAGTTTACGAGGGCATGGCGGAGTCCATGGAAATCATAAAGGAGGAGCTGAGGCACCAGTCCCGAATGAAAGAATTGATGAAGAGTTCCAATGTGAAACTAGATTCCAAGGGGGACGTAGAGAGGCTGAACAAGATTTTCAGCGGTTTCGTCAAAGATGTTGAGAAGCAGGGCGATATAATGGAAAAGTTCCTAGAGCAGACCAGAATGGACTTCCTTGAACCCTTAATTGATGTCAGCAAAATTTTAGACAGCCAGATTAGGCAGCAGGACAAACTAACTGAAAAAGCAGTGGGCTCAGAAATTTCCAAAGAGCTCCTCGGCGAATTCCTAGCAGACCTAAAAGAGAATGACAAGGAAAAATACGAGGAAATATCCAAGAACCTGGACAAAATAGAGGTTTAAATTGAGCAAGAGGGAAAAAATTGGCCAACGCCTACCAAAAAAGTTTCGAAAATATGAACGAAGAAATTCGACAAGCAAGAGAAGCCTATGAACGATACCTGAACACTGGAAGACCAAACGAGAAGGAGAAAGCCATCTACCATTATAACAGGGCAAAAGAAGCCGCACAATTTTGCCACGATAATGGACCAACGCTACTCAGAGACGGCTTCCGGAAATTAATAAGAAGAATTGACAACCGCCTAGACGAACTTAAAGCCAAAAGCGCCCCGCCCAAAACTTGGGAGGCTCCTCCAAGAAGACCAGGTGGCGCAGTTCCTCTGAACCAAGCACTGGAAAGTGTTCCTGAAGATCTTCGCGCAATCATCGAGGGAACAATTGTGGAAGGCATGCAATCAGTCTCCCTAGACGAGATCGCTGGTCTGGAAGATGCTAAGAGAGCCTTGGAGGAGGCGGTCAAACTTCCCCTAGTCAGACCAGACCTGTTTACGGGAGCTAGGTTTGGATGGAAGGGCGTCCTCCTTTTCGGTCCCCCCGGTTGTGGTAAGACGCTTCTTGCGCGGGCGGTTGCCGGAGACTCAAGTGCAAACTTTTTCAATGTAAGTTCTGCAGAGTTGGTTTCGAAATGGTTGGGTGAGGGTGAGAAAATCGCCAAAGAGGTTTTCAGACTTGCTAGGGAGGCCCAGCCCTCGATAATATTTTTCGACGAGGTTGATGCCATAGCTAGAAAGAGGAGTACTGATGAGCATGACGCTGTTCAGAGGATGAAAACCATACTCATGCAGGAGATGAGTGGTCTTAATTCGCAGAAGGAGGACTTGGTTATCGTTATTGGTGCTACTAATATTCCTTGGGAGATTGACGCTGCCTTTAGGAGGAGGTTTGAGAAGAGAATATATATTCCACTGCCCGACCAACCGGCGAGGAGAGAGATTTTCAAAATACATACGAAGGGTGTGGAGCTTGACAGCACGGTTAACTTTGATGAGTTGGCTAAAATTAGTGAGGGGTATTCTGGTGCCGACATATCTGTTATCTGTAGAGAAGCTCTTATGGCTCCGATACGGGAGCTGAGGGACCAGGGCAAAATAAATGATCCTAATTCTAAGCCTCGCCCAGTTTCCGGCAGGGATTTCGCCAATGCTTTTGCAAAAATAAAACCCAGTGTGAGTAAGGAGGATATCGAGAAGCATTTGGTTTGGGCCGCAGAGTTCAAGTCTGTTTAGAGGAGTTGGGAGGGATGAGTTGGAAAGATTCAATTGATATGAAGAATATTCTATCCAGACTCTTGGAGGGCAAGGATTCCCCTGAGAAGACGCAGGAGAAACTTAGAAGCCTTAAACTCTCCGGAGCCCAAAAAGTAAGGATTATCGAAAACGAAATTCAGGAGAGGAAAAATAGACTAACGCAAATGGATAGAGAGCTTCAGACCCTTTTTGAGGCGGGAAAAGAAATCACAGACGAGCAGAAAATAGCTTACGAGAGACTGGAGGCATCGATCAGGACACTTGAAACCCAGAAAATGCTGATTCAAAACGAAATCGATGCTCTTGCAGAGAAAGAGGTTCTGGGGAAACCTTTGGAGAATGCGGTTGAAACCCAGACGGGGAAGCTAATCAAAACTGTGGAAGAGCTTAGAAGTATAGAGGAAACCAAGAGAGAAATAAAATACGAAACAAAAGATATCATAGCTGAGTTTGACAGAAAGTTTTCGCAGAGGATCGGAAAGCAGCAGACACAAGGCGAAGCTCGAAAAGCAGAAAAGGCAGAGGCGGAGAAAAAAAAGGAGAGAATGTATACCAGCTAGGAGGGCGGAAATATGCCTCTTTTCAAGAAGGAGAGCAGCGAGAAAAAATTTGAAATAATAGAAAATCTCATAAGGAAAACGAAAGACAGGCTCAAAGTCATAGATTTCGTCATAGATAGAAGAGATGCAGAAATAAAAGCCAGGGAGAAAGAAATCACAGTTATGATGGAAGCGGGAAGGGAAATCTCTCCCGTCATAAAGGTAGCACATATGAGAAAGGTAGAGAGCTTAAACCTGCTTCGAGACTTCAGAGAGACAATTATGATGGAGCTTGATAGGCTGCTGGAGGTGACGGTTGCCAACAAACCCCTCACGAAGGCACAGGAGGAGTGGCTCAAAGGTCTAGACGGAACAGTTGACGAGCTTGTAACATGGAGAGACAACGATCAAATGTTTGAACAGACCGCAAAAAGGATATTAGACGACTTTGACAAAATGTTTAAAGAAAGACCTAAAGCGGTAAAAGGGGAGGAGGTACCAGCCACAACTAAGCAGCTACAGAGGGATAGAACATGAGCACCCTTGAGGAGCAGGCTCGATTGGAGAGACTAAAGGAACTCTTAGGGGCCAGAATACCTGCCAAATGGTGGTGGTGCAACTTCACAGTAACTGTGAAAAACTATAATCTGAGTGGGAGAAAGGTGGAGGAAGGCCTCTTTGAAGCCATCCAAACAACAATAGAAATAGCAGGGAAAGCAAAAGAAGAAAAGAGTACCACCAGGAAAATCCAACTATACAACATCCTCTACAGCAACATAAACGAAATACTGGAAAAAGTAAACCAGCTCCAATACATGGAAAAAATAATGCAAAAATTGGAAGACGCAAAAAAAGGCGCAGACAAGAGCCAGATAAAGGAATTGGCAAACCTGCAATTAGAACTAGCCGACGAGTTCCAAAGAAACAACGGAATAATCACCGCCACGGAAAACGAAATAGACAAGAAAATAGCCCAAATCATTCCACAACCCACTGAAACTCAGGAGATGAAGGCAAGAAACTCGATTCCAGCAGTGGAAGAAGCCAAGGCACCACTGGACACAGAAATCGCCAAATTAGCGGAAGAAGTGAAAAAAATAGACTACCATAACATACCAATACTCCAAGGAATACAAAAAGAGATTAACGAGACCCTCAAGAAAGTTGATTACAAGCACACCAGAAAACTTGCAGAAGAAGAAAGAGAAGAAATAGTAAGCCAGCTAAAATTCTGGGCAGATGGAAAAACATACTTCGCCCAACTCGCAAACATCACCCTAGAAGCCCTCGAATCAGGATACGCACCCATCAACGACATACCCATAGAATATGTCCGAACATTCATAGAGTACCAAGACCAAATCCCCCTCAAACTAGACCTAACAAACCAAATGATAATAGTAGCACCAGAGAAGATAAAACAAACCAAAAACTAAAAGAAAAAACAAAAACATCAGCTATTCGGCAATTCCCTATGTAGTAATTTTTCCACCACCCTGTTAATTGTGAATTCTGAGCCCCTCAACGGTAGCTTCTTCTTTTTGCGTATATCCTTTTTAGGAAGCCCACTTTTCACCACCCAAAAAAGCCTGAACTGGCGTCGCACCCCAAAATCCTAACGGAACAGCCAAAACAAAAAACATGCAAATAGCAGAGTACCAAAAAATAGCAGAATACAAAATAATAAATTTATTGGAAGACACAGATAGGTAATGTAGAATTGTTCGCCTCAAAAAAAGGGGGGGGTGTTTACTAAGGCTTCTTTCACGATTTGGAGCCCTATGAGGGAGGTGGAATCGAATAAATCTACATCACCGACACAGATGGTCTACAATACAAGCCTAATAATACATTCTTAACAAACTCCTCCCACATCTCATGATAGCTTCGCATCGATACAAAGTGCCTTCTCAGCATCCTCCTTGGAAGCCCCTACCAGAATCATTTAAGTAATTTAACCATGGAATACGTAGACCTCTTCAAAACAAGGCCCCCTCTAAACATACCTAGCTAGACAAAAGCGACGTTGCTACGCATTTCCTCATCCTCATCTTTTAATAGTTTTACTATGGAAGAAGCAAAATCCTCCATAAGACTCCTATCAGCGTAACTATCCAGAGCCCATACAGCGCTCCGAAGAACATATCCGTCCTGTTTCTACAGTAGTCCGACAAGCTTTGATAAGACATCCTCATGGATAACTCCCCTGACCAGCGCAATAACCAAGATTGTCCGCAGCTTTTGACCACTCCAGTGCCCATATAATTGCTCTACTAGTTTTTTAGTTCTAGAAGTATACAGAAACAGGTGGGAAGTGGTAAAGTTCCTTTAAAAACCTACATAAGCTACGCTTCTTAGACAAAGCATGAAAAGATGTTTTCATAGCAAACTGAAAAAAATCCCCAGATTATAAGAAACAGCAATCCTGAAGATGATCGGAAATACCCTCTCTATGAGAAAATGTTCAACTCTTGTTGTTGGGTGCCTGTTTGCAGTTGTTCTGTGGTGAGGAATGCCGAAATACGCTTCAAATGGGGGATGTTTGAAACGAAAATCGCATAGGCGACGTGTAAGAGGTGCCAAGGGTGGAATGTGTTGTTGGGGAATCCAAAAAACAAAAAAGCTTGGTTGGTGAAAATTATGATTAGGAGCAGAACTGCTTATTGGAGGAAACAGGATGACTAAAAATAAGGTATGGGAGAGAGAATGGAAGTATACCTATAATAATCTCTCAGTGGACTTTGAAGCATTGCAGAAACAGTTAAAAAGTTATCTGGAGAAAAGGAGCTTCAAAATCCGAACCATGACACCCCCCTCAGACAGTGGATTCACAATAATGGCTGAAAAAACCTCCAAGCTGAAAATCTCAAAACAACCACAGCTCGCGGTAGAGGTAACAGGTGACCCAGACAGCTTCGAATGCACAGTCCTAGCAAACCAGGGAAAAGAACTAAGCATGGAAGCAAGCAAATGGAACCTCAAAGTGACAGAAACAGTAGAACAACTAAAAAACACAAAAAAACCCAGAAACCAAGAAAAGAACACACCAATCAGCCAGGGAGCCAAAACCATAGTAGCCCCCACCAGGCAGGAAAAAGTTATACCCACCACTCTCAAAAAGCCACTCCTCCTAAAAAAGGGATATTATCAGAAGTTGAGTGAAATCCTCCTCCAAATAATAGAAAGCCAAGAGGATGAGGAGGCAGTAATACTTAGAACACTACAAGCCCATCTCAGAGAAAAGGCACCAAACGTGGAAGCCACCACCAAAGACATCGAAAAAGCTCTACAAAACCTAAAACGGGAGGGACTAATCCTGGAAATAGGAACACTCCCAGGCGGGCTAAAAATAGTGGAACTCACACCCCTCGAACTCACAGAAGAACTCACAACCATCCTAGAACTCACCCAAGGCCAAAAATATACAACAATTGAAGAAATAGCCACAAAAACAGGCTGGCCCCTAGCAAAAGTAGAACAAGCACTAAAACGCCTAGAACAACTGGGAATCACAAGAAAAGTAGAAGGCTACAAAACAGGAGCAAGATGGTACTTCCCATAAAAAGTTCCCTCAAAAAACCCACACTGCTAAAATAAGTGACTGTCATGAGCCGCACATTTTTCGGCTTAAACACCATCCTCCCAGGCGATAGATTCGCAAAATCCTGCGGTTTTGAGCCTTTTTTGGCACCCCCAAAACTGTCTCCCAAAATTTAGTGGGGTGGAAACATTAAAAACCCACATAAGCTTCGCTTCTTAGAAAGCATGAAAAATGTTTTTCATAGCAAATTAAGGAAAAACAGCGAAAAAACCATAAATTATTAGGAAAACAACTGGAAAAAGCCATAACAGAGATCCTGCGAATCTATTGCCCTGGGCGCATTTTCGGAGTTTTTCACGGTCTGGAACAAGTTAGAACAGTCTTCCACCAAGGGTTTTAGAACACTTACGAACATGCACACAATAGGTAACGCCTAGTTAATTGCGCCAATTGGAAACCGAACACGTCCAAAAAATTTTTTGGTTTCTAGTGTTGGCAAAGTGGCAATTATCGTGAGCCTGTATGTTTTTCGGCTCAAAGAAACCCCTCTCCCTGGACATTTTTTCGGAGTTTTTCAGGGGGTGGAATAGCTTGTGAGCAGTCTCCCACCCAACTTTTGGACGTGTTCTTGGAAACCAAAAGAGTTAAGAATCTCATAAAGGTAAGAGAATCGTGTCACTATGCTCAAAATTCTTTGAGGATAGAACATATTGACTGACGCCAAGGGGCTATTTAGCAGCAATCCAGATAAATGTGCAAAGGCAGTTGCTAGGCTATCCTACAATGCTCACCTTGGACACCCAAAACCAGAGCTTTTACCTGCAATCGTAAAACTTTTGGGACACCGCGAAACGAACGTGAGGTGTGTTGCCACTTGGGCAGTAGCAGAATATGCCAAAATGGGAATCACATCAGGAAAAGCCCTCGGCCAACTAGTAACACTCCTGAGAGACCCAGAACCCAACACACGAGGTGTTGCCACTTGGGCTATAGCGGAGTATGCTAAAAACGGCCTCATACGTAATGAGGCAACCCGCCACCTAGCGGAACTACTGAAGGAAGCGAACAACTTCACCCAGAAGTGGGCCGCAGAAGCAGTAGTATGGTACGCCCTCCACGGCCACACCTACAACGAAATTTTAACCACACTCGTTCCCCTCCTCCAAAGCTCCGAGCCGGAGATAAAGCGTTGGGCCGCAGAAGCAGTAGTATGGTACGCCCTCCACGGCCACACTGATGACCGAGCCTACCCCGTTCTCGTAGCCCTCCTAGAAGACGCCATAAGA
>JAHAWU010000092.1:7870-15396 GCA_018383815.1 Candidatus Jordarchaeia archaeon
CTGCAGAAGCAGTCGCAGCCTACACAGCAAAGAGTGGAGCAAACAAAGAAACTGTCAAACAACTCAAAAGAATACTGCAAAACGAAGAATCGAACACCCCAGCCCGCGAAGCAATGGAAACTATCTATGCCCTAGCTAGAGAAAAACAGGAGAGCTGAGATATCCAAAAACAGCTAAAACATTGCCCCCATACCCCACCTAAAAAATAGTGAAAGAGAGAGCAATGAGCATCCAATTTTTTCGATTTATATGAATCCAGAAACTCTACGAGGAATATAAATATGGTGTGATACTTTTTTGGTTTCTGTTTTGTTTTTTGGTTTCGATTGTTGGAGTTTATTGTTTTACTGATTCTCCAAATGTATGGAGCGTTGGTGTAGGACTAGGCTTGTGCCTATACGAGTGGGTAGGGGAGGCCGTTTTCGCGTTGAAGTTTGACACTCCCCACGTATATAAATCGGGGGGATTCTTGGAAGCTTATATTTGAGCTTCCAATGGGTGTGCCACCGCCCAGTTAACATGCCCTCCGTTAATAGACGGCACCTATTATAACACCAAAACATCTATTAACATGTCGGCTTATAGGCTTTTTTGGCGATTCATTCATCCCCAGGGCTAAAGTCGCAATGTCATTAAGCTAAGGCGAAGGGGCGTAGTTTTGTTTGGTTTCGCCCCAAAAAGGTGTCTATAGAGTTTCCTTTTCGGTTGAGAACCCAAAAAGTGGGGTAAATGGGCGAATCTAAACCACCCCATAAGTACAAAAAAAGAATTTGAGCTTAACTTAATGCCATTGCGGCTAAAGTCGGGGGCTTTCTCGCCAAAGATTTGTAACTTTTTGCTCAGCATTTTTTGAAGGTCTTTTTTGTGGCTGTGTTTCTTGTTTTTCTATTTTCTTTTGGGTTTGTTGGGATTATTTTTTGTTTTGCTGTGTTTAACTGTTTGGTGGCTTTTCACAGGCTGGACATCAAGTTGATGATGGTTTGTATTAATTCGTTTTGGGAGTTAAGGAACCTTGAGACGAGATACTCTAGGATTAGTGTGGCTAAGGGTACGAGGATTAGGTTATGAATTGTATGATTTTTTAGTGAATGGCCATGTTTTCATCTCGTGTATTTTATTGATTATTATGTCCAGGTCGCGGAGTATTTTGGCGATTGATTCAAGCTGGCACTTCACTTCTTCCATTTTTATGTTTTTGTTTTTGAGAAGATACTTTTGCATGTGTTGTTGTTTGTATGCTTCTGACATTTTCATTAGCTCGGCTGGGCATAAAAAACTTTGCATTTTTAGTATTTGGAGCATGTTTGGAGACAATTATTCCCTGAAAAAAGGGGAGTTAGGCTCCAATTGGAAAGAGGCTCTATTAGGGCTCCTTTTGTCAAAAGGAGAAATAAGTTGGGAGACCCAAAACCACAAAGAAGACAACACAAATCCCGGTCCGAAGACGTCCCCCAGCGGCTTGCACTAAAAACTTTTTACCCCCAAAATTTCTTTAGAATCAGCATTTTGTTTAGCGTGTGTATTTAGCTCCTGAAGACCGATCTGGTGTTATATGCTCACTTCTCCTTGAAAGGAGGGCTATTTTGGATTCTTTCAAGGTGGGGGACGTTCGCCAGAAAAGCCTAAAGCCTTTTTTCGGGTTTTAGAACCCTATTGTCCATTATTCGATCACAACGGCTAAATACACACTGTTTGGTTTTCCTGTTTTTGTCATCGTTGTTTATAGTACCCCCAGGGCCGCTTTTAGGGCTTCCCTCGCTTTTTCTTTGATTTTTGGATTTCGGGAGTCTGAGAGTTTTGTTAGGATTCTTTTGAGCTGTTCTCCCTCTCTTTCCCCTAGAACTCTTATGGCGTCTTCTCTTGCAGCTGCGTCCACGTCGCCTAGGGACTGTAGAAGGCTTGAAACTCTCTTCTCTAATATGAGTTTTACTGTGTCTAGGGCTCCCTCTTGAAGCTTTGGGTCTCCTAGGGCTCTGATTAGGCTGACGGTGACCTTTTCTCCGCCTATCATACATAGAGCCTTGGAGGCGTATGTGCGGGCTTTGGGAGAGGCTAAGTGTTGAACTATTAGCTCCACAACAGATTCCCCTACGTGGCTGAGAGCCTCAGCAGCTTCCCCTCCGGCCTCCTCGTCTTCTAAAGCGTTAACTAGGAATTCTACGGCTTTCACACCTCCAATTTTTGCTAGTCCCCTGATGGCTGCGGATCGTACCTGTCCACTCTTATCCTTTAGGCTTCTGACTAGGAGGTCGAAGGCGGTGGTTCCACCAATCTCTCCCAGTATTTTGACAGTTTCAATCCTCACTGTGTCATCATAGTCTTTTAGGGCTTTCTCTAGGAGATTTAAGGCTGCGCTTCCCATAATTTTTAGAGCTTGGACCACCTTTAATCTAACCTTGCTATCGGGATGTTGCAGGGCTAGGGTTAGGGGGAGTATTGCTGCATTCCCCAGTTTTGCGTCTTCCTCTATTTCACCCAGTGCAGCCAAGTAATAGGCTTTCTCCTCCGTATTTTCGGGTTTCCACCCAATTTGCTTAAGAATCTTAGCTATTTCAATCCATGTCTCAATATTAATACTCTGATTTTGTAATTGTTTAACTAGTTCTTCGGCGGCTTCAAGCCCGATTAGCATTAGGGATTTGGAAGCAAGTTTCCTAACCTCCTCGTTTGGACTATCCAAACACGTGACAAGCATTTTTGCCGAAGTTTTTCCAAGGGAAACTAAAGCGGATACGGCAGCCTCCGCAACGCTTGTGTGAGGGTCACTCAGAGAGTTAATGAGAGGTTTTATCACATCTTTTCCACCTATTGAACCCAGAGTTTGAATTACTGCAACTCTCACCTTAGCCTCTTTATCATTTAACAACTCCAGTAGGGCGGGTACAGCTTCACTTCCTCCAGCTTTCCCCAAAAGTTTCACTATTCTTATCCTGTACTCTGTGCTGCTGGGGGGTTCTAGGGCGCGTATTAGGGGATTTAGAGCCGTTTTTCCCAGTTCTGCTGCCTCCTCTTCCCTTCCCAGAGCTACCAAATAGTAGGCTTTGCACTCCTCCTCTTGGGGCTCCAACCCATTCTTCTCCAGTAATCTGGCGACCTCTATCCTTAACTTCACATCATCGCTTTTAAGAATTTTACTTAATTCTCCTACAGCTTCCTTCTCTAATGGGACTTTTCCTAATCCTTTAAGAGCTAGACTCCTTACTTCCCCCTCCCGATGTAAAAGAAACTTCGCCAAATGAACCAAACCCACCCCACCTATTTCAGCTAGGGCCTCTACCGCTGCTTGGCGCAGCTCACCATCAGAGGAGTCTACAAGGTTTACAAGAGGCTTTACTGCGGCTTCACTTCGCTTCTTCCCTAAAGCTCTAACAGCGCTAATCCTCACCAATTTTGATTCATCCTCTAAAGCTTTTAGGAGAACCTTTTCCGCTTCAGAACCCTTTAATTCCCCTAAAGCACTAGCAATTTTAGCCCTAACCTTATGCCGTGGATTCTTCATTGCATTAGCTAGAGGCTTTAAAGCTACATTCCCAAGTTTTGCCGCCTCGTTGAAGAAGCCCTTTGCTGTAAGATAGTAGGCTTCCTGCTCCTTATCGGAAGGGGACCAGCCAACCGCCTCGAGGATTTCGGCAACTCCCATACTAAGTGACAAGTCATCGCTACTCAGGTAGGATTGAAGCTTAACTAAAACTTCACTTCTCCTCCCCTCTTCTTCCTTTAAAGATTTTGTGATGCCCAGGTAGGCTTTGATTTCATCCTTACCTTTATCTGCACTTTTAACAATAATCTCTTTCAGGGAGTTAAGAGCCAGCATACGAATTTCATTCTCTGAGCTAGCTAGGGCGTCTACTAAGGCTTCCAGCGAGTGGGGCGAAAGCATAATTAGAGCTTCAGCAGCCTCTTTGGCTAGATCTGGGTGTTTTAGGGCTTTGGCGAGGCGAGCCACAGCTGCTGTCTCTCTGGTTTCTCCCAGAGCTCTAACTGCTGCAACCTTAACCTGATGAGATGAGTCTTTAAGGGCGGTTGCTAAAGCCTCCATGGCTTCGGGTCTCTTAATTAGTGCTAGTGCTTGGACAACTGCAGTTCTAACTGTAGGCTCCGAGTCTTCCAAAGCGCCAATTAAACCCTTAAGAGCTTCATCCCCCCCAATCTTTCCCAGAGCCTTAGCCGCCTCAGCCCTAATCCTAGACTCAGGATCCTTTAGGGCTAAGATTAATGTTTTTAAGGCCTCCGCTCCGAGTTCGACAACTTCAGAAAAACGCTCTTTAACCACAAGGTAGTACGCCTTCATCTCCCCGCTGGGAGTCCAGCCAAGTGCATCTAAAGCTTCGGCAGACCCCCTACGAACTTGAGGACTATTTGATTTAAGCTCCCTAACCAGAGCTTCCACTGCCTTCTCACCGATACGGATTAAGGCTTGGAACACTTCAGCTCTAACACTCTCATCAGAGTCCCCCAAAGCCTTAGCCAAAGCCTCCGCAGCCTCAGGGCCTCCTATATTTGCCAGGGCCTGAGCTGCTGCGATTCTGACCTCAGGATCCGAATCGTTCAGGGACTTGGCTAAGGCCTCTACAACATTTTCGCTCATACTTCAACCTCACTTCTTGGGGGCTAGCTTGCCGAGTGCTTTGGCTGCTGCGGCCCTAACCTTAGAGTTGTCGTCTTCAAGAGCCTTTATTAGGGGAGCTATGGCTCTCTGGTCTCCCCTTTCTCCAAGTGCCTGAGCCGCCTCAACTCTAACCATCGGCTCTGTGTCGCCCAGAGCTTTAATGAGTAGGGGTACCACCATGGGGCTTCCAATACTTCGGAGAGCCTTAACCGCCCTAAGCCTCACATTAGGGTCTGATTCAGAGAGAAGACCAGATAGGGAGGTTAAGGCTGCCTCCCCGAGCTTAGCGGCTTCCTCTATCTGTCCCTCAGCCACCAAGTAGCTTGCTCTCTCGGCGTCTGATTTAGGGCTCCAACCCAATGTTTTTAGGGTATTGGCTACACTTTTTCCTAACTTTGATCTGGAGCCACTAAGGGTTGCTACGAGGGGGGAGAGATTAAGAGATTCCGTAATCTTCTTTGGAAGCTTGCAGAGCTTTGAGAGGAGATAGCTAGCCTCTGCTTCTTTGCCTTCTTTGATCATCTTAGAGGCGATTTTGACGAGAGAGTCTGAAGCGGCAGTTTTAACATAGTCTTCCTCGTTTGCGTCTAAAGCTACGCTGAGCAAAACAGGTATGCTTTCGCCTCCCGCAACGTCTCCTAGACAAATTGCCGCTCTCCACCTCACAGCTGAACCCCTGTGGTTCAGCGCCCGCACCAAAACATTCACTTTCTTTCTCTTAACGGCCTTCTCAAAGTCTGGCGTGTAAACTATTGAGGTCAAATGATAATAGGAGATAGTTGAGGAGGCAAGGAGGCACAACATTCCCAAAGTCGCTAGTGCGCTCCAGAGTAGTAAGAAAGGCTGAGCGAAGATGAATGCTTCCCTGAGGCAGAAAACGAGAAATATTATTGGGGCTAACACTCCCACTGATATCAGCTCAACTCCGCTTAAGGCCTTTAAAATGTGGACTGGGTGAGGGTCAACTCCCCTTAGTTCAAGTAGAGGCGAAGTAGACTCACTTATAAGCGTAAAACCCAGTAGAGAGAAAACAGTTGACACAAGAATAAGAAGCCAGAGATGAGACATGCCATCCAGTAGAGCAACGGGTAAGATTGGCCACCCAAATATTTTGACTGTTAGGAAAAGCAGCAGGCCAGAGAGAGAAATATAGCTAAAAAACATGTGCCTTTTTAGCAAACTACATGATAAAACAATCAGAGTTGACGGTACAATTACCGCTATTGTTCTAGGAAGGGTTATAGGAAGGGCAAATAACACTAATTGGAGAATTAACAGAACTAAGAGAAGGGTAAGAACAAAATAGACAAGAGAAGTGTAATCTTTTCTTTTCTGCAGTGTGTAGGCCAAGGCAATCATCACTGCTAAAGTTACCGTAATTATTATTGACAAGTCGGTATTTTTTAACCCTTCAAATTCGTAGAGGAGCAGGAGCATTGTAGAAGCAAAAGGAGCTTGTGGAAAAACGATAAATAATGAGTCCGCCACGAAGTATGTGTACCAAAACTCACCAGCCCAAAGAAAAGATGCCACAGCGATTATTATGGCGCCCGCCGCCACTGTTACCATCGCCACCAATTTCCATGACTTGGAAATTTCTGTGGGGCGGGTATAATGCGTCTTCAAAACAAAGGGGATAGAGAAAACAAGAAAAACCAGAAAGAGCGAAGGGGCCCTAATGGTCGAATTCACCGTTAAATTAATAAAGGATGCGGAAATGTAAAGGGGAGAAAAATAAGCGAAGAGCAGCAGGGGCATAAAGAGGAAAGGATTCGTAGAGCTGAGAAGAGAAAAACTGAACAGCAACAGCCCAACAAAAGCGGTGAGGTGATTAACCAGCTGAATCCAATAACCCAAATCCACCAAAGGTTTAAGGAAAAAAATAGTAGCCATCACACCACTCACAGACAGAACCACGTCCAAAAACCCACTCCTCAAAATACCAACTCTACCAGTCACAATTCCAACCTCCACCCATCTAACCCGCAGCCACCACCCATCCCCCAACTTTCCTCAAAACAAAAAACCCCACCAAAACAGCCTGAACCAAAAAAATAACACCCACAACCAAATAACCCATATTACCAAAACCAGTCAGCTGAACGGACAAGAAAAACCAAAGCGCCAACTCGACCATAAAATCAAGCGCAAAACTAATAATAAAAACGATGAATACCTCCGTGTGCGAAGTAGCCATGTTGACTTCTCGGGGACTGTTTATAGCATTTAGTTCACCTACACGCACAGTCACCATGGTGGTGTTCTCCACAAATGTGGTTCCACTTATACAGGTTTGGAATGGTACTATAATCCAGGGGGTTTTCCCATCTCGGCCTGTGGTAGCGTTGGTTCCTTCAAAGCCTGGAGAGGCGTAGACCGTGACTCCATCCACCACCACCTTAACTTCCACCCCCTGCAACGGGACACCGGCGCAGCCCACAACCTCAACGCAGAGATAATTCGCGGCGACGCTGCCCGTGAAGTCGTTGCTTGTACTGTCATTATCCCATCGGTATGCTTGGGTTGTAGAGTTGATGGCCCAGTTTGAGTGCAGAGTGTTGCTACTGGAGTTGTATAATTTGAATCCATACCAGTTATTCAAAGCAGTATTTTCTGAGAGATTGTTATATGAGCTGCTGCCTAGGCAGAAGCCGTTCCAGTTGTTGTTTGCAGTGTTATTAATTAGAGTATTGTACGGACCAGAAATGTAGAAGCCGCCGACGTAGGTGTTGTTGTATGCAGTGTTATTGGTTAGAGTATTGTTCGAGCCATAAATGCGGAAGCCGTAGTAGTTGTTGTATGCAGTGTTATTGGTTAGAGTATTGTTCGAGCTATAATAAAGGTAGAAGCCGTATTGCCACCCTGTGACTATGACGTTTTTTATGGTTACGTTGGTTCTGCCTGTTAGGTTGAAGCC
>JAHAWU010000093.1 GCA_018383815.1 Candidatus Jordarchaeia archaeon
CGGAGAAGCCGGGGCCATTGGTGGCTGCTATTCATTAAACACAGAGTATCTGTTTCCATATCTTATAATAAGCGCTTATAAGAGACAAAAAACTTACCCAAAAAATCTTCCGAACATTATTGCCTATGAAGGGCCCCACTCCAAATCCGACCATTAGTGAGGTCATGAATGTGTTCATATATGTTCCCTCTTTTCCCTTTGGGGTTAGGTCTCCTATGTAGGCTTGGGAGACGGGTAGAACCATGGCGGAGGTGAAGCCGTTGGCGAAGCGTATTGTGGTGAGGAGAGCCACGTTGTTGGCTATGACGTAGCCTAAACCGGTAAGGGCGTAGCCCAGCAGTCCAATTATTAGAAAATTTTTTCTTCCCCTCACATCGGAAATGCGCCCCACTATGGGGCTGGCAATTGTTCGGGAGAGCCCGAATCCCGAGAATATTAGGCCAATCCAGATTCCGGAAGCCGCAAGGTTCTGTTCCGCGTAGAGTGGCAATATGGGTGCAACTATACCGATTCCAAGCATCGAAGTAAACACGGCGATGAAAAGAATAGTGAAGACGATTCTTGGGGGTAGGCTACGTTTTAACAATTAGTATCACTGGCCTGGGAGCGCTGAAAAATGAATTGGTAAGACCTTTATTTTGTGTAATACTTAACTTTTTTGGTTCCCTATATTCGGTTGGCTTAGCGGACTATTTGTCTTGTTGGTTGGGGTGTGGGACTAGATTGATATTTTTATTGCTTGGTTAGGGCAGTTTTCTGCGCATTTTAGGCATTGTGGACAGTACTTGTTTGCATAAGCTTTGAAGGTCAAATAGATTTCATACCTTATTGGTGCTCCGTCTCCACTTTTTTCTTTTGTTGGTTTAAACATTAGTAAGGAGTGCGGGCATAGGTCTAGGCATTTTAGGCACTTTGTAGGTCGATTCTCTGAGGGGTCATGAGGTAGATAGCATTTTTGAGGGTGGTATTGGAATTTGACCATTTTTAGAACCTCTACCAGATTTTTCTAGCTAGAGGATGAGTGTTCCTATCTGTAAGCTTGATGGCGTTTTGTACGCAGGCCTCCCTGCAAAGCCCACATCCGAAGCATAATTTAGGATCTACACGCGCACGTTCATCTTTTCCTAGACTGATTGCTCCGAACTGGCAGCGCTTTACACATTCACCGCAGCCGATACATTTGTCGATGTCAACTTCGGATACATATTCCGATTTGCGGTAGGCGTTCTCGATGCCATACCATGTTCTCGGTCTTGCAGCGTAGCAGTATTTAGTGTCGCAGTTGCAGATGCATATAGATTGGGGCATTTCGCACCACCAGAATACCGCGTGCACAAAGCCCTTTTCCTCGAATTCTTGTAACTTTTCCTTCGCTTCTTCTGGGCTTAGTTTCTTTTCTTTCCAACCTCTGGTTGCCTTCCTATTTATTTCAGTGATGGGGGCGTAGTTTAAGCACTTGTACTCGTCCTGCCCTTTGAAGAGTCTCTTACACATACAGGGATAGAGGGTATGGTCGTGGCTCAAATCCACTATTTTCAAGGCATCCTCCAGTGGAACCACCTGGGCTGCGTGGCCGCGGATGGCAACGTAGTTCCCGTACATCCTAACTAGGTGACCTACAAACGGAAGGCTTGACCAGTTAACCTCGTCCATCATCTTTGAAATGCGGATGGGATACCAAGCAGATTCAGAAACCACCTTTGCATCTCTAACCTTCCTAGGTTCCCTACCCAGAATCCGGTCTAATAATGAAAGCTTGTAGAAAAACTCTTCAGAAAAGCCTTTAGGATTCAGATACCATTTACCATAACCTTGAGCGTGCATCTTACAGAACTTGCACAATACCTCCACATCCTCATAAAATCGGATTAACTAGAAATAGTAGATTCATATTTTTGAACTTTAGTTTTAAACTGCTTTTTTGACGAAAAGGATTAAATCCAGAGCAACCCTCGTAAAGCCAAAAAATTGTAAGCTGTGTGTTTGAGGTGGTTTCATTTGATTATTGATACGCATAGTCAGCTTTGGAATGAGGAAGCCTTCAAGGCTATGCCTGAACATATGAAGGCGGGCTACCTGGCTGTTTTTGGCTCTGATTTTGCGGGGCCCAAGCTTGAAGATGAAATAAGAGATATGGATGAGGCGGGAGTTGATAAAGCAGTCATAGTGGCTATAGATGCTGAAACAGTGTGGGGATACAGGGTTTCAAATGAGCTTGTTGCAAAGGCGGTAAGTCGGTATCCAGATAGGCTAATAGGATTCGCGGGAGTAGACCCCCACAAGGGTGTTTTAGCAGTAAGAGAGCTTGAGAGAGCAGTTAAAGAATTGGGGTTAAGGGGCCTCAAACTGTTACCCCACCTCCTTGAACTTTATCCCAATGATAAGGAGATGTATCCAGTCTATGAAAAAGCCCAGGAGCTTGGCATACCCGTGCTCTTCCACACCGGAACCCAGTTCCACTCCGGAACACGCATAAAATACTGCCAACCCCTATACCTCGACGATGTAGCAGTGGACTTCCCCAACCTAAAAATCGTCATCGCCCACTTCGGGTTCCCCTGGTTCTACGAAGCCATAGCAGTGTGTCAGAGAAATCCCAACGTCTACATTAATTTGGCTGGGTGGGCCCCCAGACACATACCAGAACCAGTAATAAGTTACATTAACGGACCTCTGAGAAACAAGGCGCTTTTCGGCTCAGACTACCCACTTCTACCCCGAAAAAGAATAGTGCAAGAACTGAGACAGCTCCCCTTCAAAGAAGGCATACTCACAAAACTATTTGAAGAAAATCCTAAGAGGCTTCTGGGAATCAGTTGAAAGAGGTATAAATTACCACATCCTCTTTTTTTAAGTTCTGCTAACTTATTGGTTTTCTTTTTGAGGAGATTAATGTTTTCTGGAATATGCCTTTTTATTGGAGAAACTTCAATTAGAGGATATACGAGATAAAAATTTGACGTTTTTGTAAGTGTTCCATGGTGGAGTTAAAGAAGAAGTGAGCCTATATCTGTAGATGAGTTAATTGGGTTTGCTAAATTATTTCCTCTCTTAGGTTCCGAGTTATTTCTTCGGTTTCAATTATTTCAATTTTTCTTTTTACTATTTCTTTTAGGAATTCTCGGGCGTCTAGGCACCCTTCGGGTGGCTGTACTCCCTGACTTGTGGCTTTTCCATTGGCAATCATTTGGACAGCGGCGGAGGCTGCGGCTGCGGTTGTTGTGGCGAAGCTGGCCAGTCCATCGTAGGTGTATTTTACTGGTTCTCCTTTTCTCTTTCCCGTGATGATGAGCTTTGCGGCGGAGGCAGTGGGGGCCTCTTTTTCTATCATTTCCTTAATTTCCTGAGGGTAGGCGTGCTGCGAGAATGTTAGTGAAACAGCAAAATCCAGTGGAACTATGGACACGCCCTTAACACTGACTGGTTGCCTGCTTGCAAATCCGGATTTGCTCAGTTTTCTGAAAACCTCATCCAACCATGCGGGAAGGGTTGCCCCCTTGACGCTCACGTTCTTAACACCTTTGATGTAGCGGGGTAGTGTGAGGGGTTCCGGGTGCCCGAAGCTGTAAACCTCCACTTCTCCAATGGGGTCTATGAACTTCACAACTTCTTTTTCAGTGCCAGCCTCAATGTACTTTAGTTTTCCACTGCGGAACGCGGGAATCTTCCCACTTAGAGAGTGAAGAATATGATAGTTTGCTGCAGGTCCCCCAGTGTCGCGGACGCTCACAGCCCAGGAAATTAGGATATCCTCTACTTCGTCCATTTTGCTTGAGGCGTACTTGGCAGTCATGTTGCTGAGTCCGGGGCTTGCACCACAGCCTATACAGGCGGTTATCCCGGCTTTTTTGGCTTGGGTGTCGTGTTTGAGGGCTTCTTCTGCGGCGTCAAAGTCGTCGCAAATGTCTACGAGGTTGACCCTGGCTTCGATGGCAGCTTTAACAACCTTTTCGCAGTACTCATAGAAGGGACCAATGTTGCTGGAAACAGCATCTGCTCCTGAAATGACTTCAGTTAAAAGCTTGGGTTCATTAGCATCCACAAATTGTGCGGTGATCTCAACGCCCGATTTCTTATATTTTTCAACCACTTTCTGGGCAGCACTCAGATTTAAATCCGCAACTACAATCTCTTCAACACCACTCTTAACCAAATCATCTACTACGGCGGAGCCTATTATTCCAGCCCCACCCAGAACAACAATACGCATAAAATCGCCACTCCAAAACTATTTCCTGGTTTAATAAGTCTTTGTAGGAAACCAACTTATATCTTTCTAATACTTAAAGCATAAACGATGAATTTTCGATTTCGCACACCATTGAAATAAAATAATATAAAACAGTATGAATATCTTTATAAAATGAACCAACAGACTTAAGCTGAAACCTTTTTGAATTCTACATTTCGGCGATATAAAAGTTTTGGGCAAAATTAAAAAGTGGAAACGCTATTTATAGCGTTATATATGTTAATTCACGTTCCAAGACCTTGGTTACGGTAGAATAACTTTGTAGGGATGATTTGCTATGGAGAAACCAAAATTAGAGGAACTTAAGGTTTTTGCTTATGAAAAAATTTGTGCCGATGATTACCCCGAGAATGTACATGTATATGTTGAGGCGGAGTGCGTTAACTGCGGATTAGTTCCTTTTCGTGTGACTGTGGAGCACTGGAATGGAGATTCCCCAGTTGCCTTTCACGGAATTATTCGGTTGCAGTGTTCAGCGTGTGGGAGGGAAAAGGATTATCTGTCAGTATTGGAGGACGGCGGCAAACCCAATTATTTTGAGCAACGCAAGTGTAAATGTGACAATCCCACCTTCTACATTGCAAGCTGCGACAGAATGGAGAGAGTAGAAGATGCCAACGTTTTCAGTGAAGGAGTTGTTGTAGGGAAGTGCAGCAACTGTGGAGCACTACAAGTAATTGCCATGACCGGCTGAACAAGAAATTACTAAATTTACTCATTACCAATACCCCGATTTTTCCCCTTCTGGCCCTTTTCTCCCTCTGGCCTTTTCTAACCCCTAGTTTACACAAACCCGGTCTACTTCTCCTAATTTAAGGGTTCGGCCCGAAAAGATGAAGCGAACTACTTGGAGTTCTGCGCTTTTAGACGATTCTATCTGGGAGTTCTGAGCGGGTAATGCTAATGTGACCGTTTATTCGACCCAGTGTTCTTTGGAGGCTTATTTTTTAATGCTAAAATTAGTGGTTTGTACCATTTTTCCTGATATTCTGGTGAAGCTGGGGAGATGTGCGGTTTTGTGATTGTCGAATTGATCTTTGGTATTCCCGTTTTCGGCTTGGTAAGTTGGATTTCTGCTCTTGTTAAATTGTTGCACAACAAATTTAAAGTAAACCTTCTCTATAAGCCTCTTTAATTTTTTTCAAATTTTATTGTTTCAGAAATTATCCAGTTAATATTGGTTGTTTGGATAATCCAATCCGAAATCCTTTAGTTTGGAAAAATATCTAATTTAGGTATGGCGCAAGTAAAAAGAATTGATTATGTCGATGGCTCTGGAAATAGGTATATTTTGAAGTTAGAGGAAGGAAAAGCAACAGTCAAATATGAGCCTATGACACCTGAGATGAGTTCTAGTGGTTTCTATTATGGTGGCGAACCGTTTGAAAGGGATATAGATACTGAATTGTTTAACCAAATTGCGGAGATTGCTATGCAAGCTATACAAAGCAAATCATCTCATATAAATGGAAGAATCATGGGTTCTGGAATGGTTACAATTGAAATTAACAACTCAAAACAAAAGGCAATTCTTGCTCCCAATTCTAGAATTAAGGAAAATCTTGAAAAACTTCTTGAGAAAACAAAACCAAAAAATCCCTAATTTTGCGTAAAAAAGGGAAAAAGGCCAAAGAATCACTACAAAAGAACGAGGAAAAATTACTCTCCAAAAAATATTTTGGTTCTAAAAACTTTTTTAATTTTTTATCCCAAAAATGATGCTTTTCCCGAGAAGAGAAAGAAGACTTAAATTTGTTTGTACTCTTATACTTCCTATAGAATGTTGGAGGAAAAATTTTTTAAACAAAATAGCTCCTATAATTTAGGTTTAATATCTCGAAATTAAGTTTTTTCTATGATTTTTAGGAAAAAATAATTCTTTTTATTAGAAAATATGGTTGGGAATTTGTTGGTATATTTTATAGGTTGGTGGCAAAATGAAGCATTTGCAGAGACCGAGAATCGTTACGGAAATTCCGGGCCCCAAATCCCGAGAATTATGGAAACTCCACGAAAGGTACATCACCAAGAGTCTGGGTATGGATAATGAAATATTTGTTGAGGAGGCTCAGGGGGCCCTCCTAAGAGATGTGGATGGGAATGTTTACATTGATTTTGCGGGAGGCATAGGTACTATAAATGCTGGTCATTGCCCTCCATCCGTTGTTGAAGCCGCTAAGAAACAGGTGGAGCGACTCATACACACGGGGTATCAGGTTGTGCCATTTGAAGTTTATGTGAGATTGGCGGAAAAGCTCTGTGAGATTACCCCGGGCTCCTTTGAAAAAAAGGTTCTCATAATAAACAGTGGGGTGGAGGCTGTTGAAAACGCGGTTAAACTTGCTATCCATTACACAAAAAGGCCTATAATCATTGCTTTTGAGAATGCCTTTCATGGCAGAACAAGGCTGGGGATGGCTCTCACAAGCAAGGTAAGACCTTACAAGCTTGGTTTTCATGCTTACCTATATAATTTGGATCGGTATCCCTATGCTTACTGTTACCGCTGTCGTTATGGTTTAGAGTATCCAAGCTGTGGGTTGAGGTGTCTCCATGCCATAGAGGAGGGCTTTGCGGTTCGCTACGCCGCAGAAGAGACTGCTGCCATTATAGCGGAACCCATTCAGGGCGAGGGGGGCTTCATTGTGCCTCCAGACGACTGGTTCCCGGGACTTAGAAAAATATGCGACGAGTATGGAATAGTGCTAATTGATGATGAGATTCAGGCGGGAATGGGCAGAACGGGAAAAATGTTTTGCGTAGAACACTACGGAGTGGAGCCAGACATAATAACCGTGGCAAAATCCATTGCCGCAGGCTTTCCAGTAAGTGCCACCATTGGTAAAGCCGAAATTATGGACTCGCCCCAAAGAGGAGGACTGGGAACCACCTTTGGAGGAAGCCCTGTTTCATGCGTTGCCGCTCTTGAAACCATTAAAATCATAAAAGACAACCTTGCCCACGCCCAAAAAATAGGAGTAACCATACACAAAAGACTGCGAGAGATGCAGGAAAAATACGAAATCATAGGAGACGTGAGAGGTAAAGGACCCATGGCGGCCCTAGAACTGGTAAGAGACTTGAGAACAAAGGAGCCTGCAGACGAGGAAACCAAGAAACTGGTTGAAACCTGCACCAAAAAGGGACTAATCACATTGAGGTGCGGAATCTACGACAACGTTATACGAATTCTGGTACCACTGATTATAGAGGAAGAACTCCTAAACATAGGACTAGATATTCTCGAGGAGTCTCTAAAAGAAATCATATAAAACTCAGAGAGTCCATAAATAAAAGGAGAAACAGGGTATGTAGTCTGGGTGTAGATTATTTTGAGAGAGTATCGCTTAGTTGTCTTTGATATGGATGGAACCATTATTTCCGGACTCAATAGTTGGCAGTGTCTGCACAGACATTTTGGCGTGGAGAACCTAACAAATATGAGGGACTATTTGGAGAAAAAAATAGATTACTCCGAATTTATGAGAAGGGATATAAAGCTCTGGCAACCGCCTCCCCACATAGAGGAGGTAAGAAGGATTCTCCTAGACTACGAGTTGGAGCCCCACGCCCAGTACGTCATAGAAAAACTGTTAAACTGGGGACTGAAAGTTTGCATCGTGTCTGCGGGTATAGACATAAGAGCCAAGGACCTGGGCGAAAAATTGGGCATAAAATGTACGGTTGCAAACGGTCTAAAAATTGATGGGAACGGCTACCTCACAGGCGAGGGAATTTTAAGAGTTGAACTATTAAAAAAAGAGAAGGCGCTGGAAAGGGTTGCAAAAAGTCACGGCGTTAAACTCTCAGAATGCGTAGCAGTAGCGGACAGTAAATTTGACAAGTCCTTCCTATCAGCGGCAGGTTTAGGCGTAGCCTACAAACCCTCACAAGAACTCGTAGAATGTGCAGATTTGGTAATAGAGGATTTAAGAGAAATCCTAAAAGTACTCAGGGAACAGTTTTGAAGCCTCTGCTTTTTAGAGTCTCCTTAGGTATTCTGGTTGAAGAAGCTTCATTCCGGTCTCTGGGTCAACCTCCAAGAGTTCAATGTGAGAGTCAAGAAATTCCAGCATGTCATCCTTATCTTCAGGCAGTTTGCCGTGAATGGGCAAATAGTTGGAAACGTGGTCGCTTAGAAATTCGCTGTTAACCTCCAGTTCATCTATTAGGATTCTGGTCTCTTTCAATATGTCAAGTGGGGAGCACAAATGCAGAACCCCCTTCTCAAAAGCCTCGTGCAGAGGGGTGCTCGGGATTGGTACTAGGGTGCGGACGCGGATAAATGCGGGGTTAATCTGGTTTAACACTTTAGCAGTCTCCCTAGCGTGAATTTCGCTCCTCTCCACCCCGCCCAGACCCAGAATCACATATTCACTGAGGTGAATCCCAGACTCCACCACCATTCTCCCCGCTTTAATCATTTCCTCAGCTGTCGCGCCCTTATTTATGAATTTCAAGAGCCAATCGTCACCAGTCTCAAGACCCACATGCAACCTTGTGAGACCAGCCTCATTCAACCTCCTCAACTCAGCAACAGTCTTAGTGTGGAGGATGGTTTTCGCGCGAGCATAGCTTGTTATCCTCTCCAAATTGGGATAAACCTTATAGGTGTGATCTAGTATTTCCTCCAACTCTTGAGTCTTAAGAATAATAGAATTGCTGTCTCCCCAAAACATGGTGGGCCTCTCACCGTAAACCTCCGCCGCCATAGAAATATCGTTCTTAACCTCCTCTATCGACCTCCGAGAGAACTTTTGGCCCTTATACATGTTACAGAAGGCGCAACGGTTCCAAGGACAGTTACGAGTCACCCGAATAAGCATACTATAAGCCTCAGATGGCGGACGATAAGGAGGAAACTCAAAACCCATAAACATCACTACACTTCACAACAAAGTCCCAATTTTTAAATTTTAGCGCACCAACCCCATAAGATAAACATTTGTGAAAAGGTCAAAAAAGGAATACCAAAATGTTTTCCAAAAATATAATTACGTATTAAAAAATTTTTCTGAAATTTTTAAAGGCGCAAAGTAGTAAGTATGTATTTTTGATTTTGTGGGGTGTGTAAAAATGTTCCCCCAAAAAAAACATTTTAGGGCTCAAAAAATGGAAAAGGAGGCTTAAGTAAGCCTCCCCAAAAAGGGCCCACAACAAAAATTACATACCCCCAAACAAAAAATACATACACATTACATTACGCCATTTTTAAAAATATCAATTTTTTACACCTTTTCTTATACTTGTCCTTTTTATTATCAGAGGAGCCTTGTGCCTGTAGAGTAGGATCCTTTCTTAAACTCAGCTTCCTTTATCTAACTATCGAGACATCACCAGAATCGCATCCCAAATGAGGTAGAAACACAAATTGTATCTAAATATTGGGTAATTTCTGTAAACAAAAGTTATCATAAATTCACATAGTATCTTTAGAGGAGAAATAATGCGGTTAAAAAGGGCAACTGCAATCTTTTTAGTATGCCTGGTTTTAGCACTATTTTTAACCAGCTTTCATTCTCTAAGGAATATATTCAACTAGCATACACACAAATATAATACTAATGAGGGAATTATCCAAAAAATAAATCTTGGTCTAAGGAGCACGCCTGGCTTTAATTTTTCTATACTCTCTGAACTTGTTCAAAAATTGTTGTTTTAGGATTCCTGATTGGCTTTTCCGCGGGTTTAAACGGGTAGTTCTGCGAATTCCAAGCAGGATTATATCCTAACGGAAGGATTTGCACCACCCACCACACTAACTCTGGAGAGATGGCAACCAAAGCGTGAAAAGGGCTTATTTTTTAAACAAGTTCGTAGAATATTGAAAATTTATATACTACTTACTCTATAAATATCCTAAACAATATAACTGCGTAATTTTTTGGAGGAAGAAATTTGTCCAAAGGAGTTTATGATAGTAAACCTTGGCTGAAACATTATGACCCCCATGTTCCCAAGACGCTCGAATATCCAAACGTACCATTATTTCACTTTGTGGACGCTTCGGTGAAGGAATTTCCAGATAGACCCATGATGATCCAGGGTAAGAGGATAATTTCATTCAGGGAGTTCGGCAAGTACCACTATAGCTTCGCAGCAGCCCTTGCAGATATGGGAGTAAGGAAGGGAGACCGTGTGGGAATATACTGTCTGAATATGCCCCAATACTTGGTAGCCCTCTACGCAGCCATAAAAATTGGGGCGGTGCCCACGGGAATAAACCCACTTCTCACCCCCAGAGAACTCAAGTATATTTTAGATGACTCTGACGCGGAAACAATTGTAGCTCTGGACCTTTTCCTGTCCCGGGTACAGGAAGTGAGAAAGGAAACCAAATTGAGGAATGTGATAGTGGCGGGGTTGGGTGACTTTCCACAGGAGGGCCCTCTGCCTGAGCCGCCAGAGTATGAGGGGGCAGTATCGTTCTTGGAACTTCTTAAATATGAGCCGGAACCCCCTGAGGTGAAAATAAATCCCAGAGATGATTGGGCTCTACTCCAGTATACTGCGGGTACCACCGGTTTACCTAAGGGAGCAATTCTTACCCATGAAAATATGGTTAAGCAAACCACCCAACTCATGTCCTGGTTAAAGTTTGAGAGGGGTAAGGAGATTGTTTGCTCATCTTTCCCATTCTTCCATCTGGCGGGTCTGGAGTTCAACATAGGATGTGTTTCTATGGCAGCGGGCCAAATCTTAATAGCCAACCCCAGGGACATTGAGGGAACAATAAACCTAATCGACCAGTACCATCCCACGGTCATATGCAATGTACCCACAATCTACATCCAGCTACTGAGACATCCAAAATTCGAAAAATCAGCAATAAGGAACGCGAAAATGTTCATAAGCGGAGCTGCAGCCTTCCCCCCAGAAATTATAAACGAGTATAACAGCAAAACCAAAGGGAAAGTGCTTGAAGTTTGGGGAATGACCGAGGCCAGCCCTGTGCTCACGGCGAATCCGGTTGAGGGGCTAAAAAAGGTGGGGTCTGTAGGTATTCCTCTTCCAGACACCATAATTAAGGTAGTGGACCTGGAGACAGGGAGTGAAGAGCTTCCAGTGGGAGAGAGGGGAGAACTCATAGCTTATGGTCCTCAGGTGTTCTATAAGGGTTACTGGAAGAAACCGGAGGAAACTGAGAAGGCTTTAAAGAATGGTTGGTACTATACTGGCGATATTGGCTACATGGACGAGGATGGCTACTTCTACATCGTTGACCGAAAGAAGGATATAATCAATGTTTCAGGGTATAAGGTGGCTTCAAGAGAGGTTGACGACATGCTATTTACGCATCCTGCAGTGAATATGGCTGCGACCATTGGTATACCGGACCCGGAAAGACCCGGAAGCGAAATAGTAAAGGCTTTCGTCACGTTGAAGGAGGGTTACGAGGGGAGCCCTAAACTCGCCGATGAGATTAGACAGTTCTTAAAGAAAAGTTTAGCACCCTATAAGGTTCCAAAAATAATCGAGTTTAGAAAAGAGTTGCCCCTCAGTGCCACGGGAAAAGTTCTCAAGAGAGAACTGAGAGAAGAAGAAAAAGCCAAAATGAAAAAATAGAACAACTTTTATTTTCATTATTTTTATCGTTAAATTATCTATACCTTTATTTTGTTTTATATGATTTTTTTGTTAGAGCATTTTTATTAGTGTCTAGCAACTTATCCTTCTAGGGTTTTGTCGAATTCTAATTTGTTATGCTCGGATATTATATTTGTGTTTTTAACAGTCCTGAAAAGGTTCCATAGTGGAAGTTTGCTACTTTTTATTTCCTAATTTGAGAAGAATTGATTCGGTAGAAACTTATCGGACGGCTCTGATTAGTAATATGGTTATTATTGTTTATTTATTTCATTTGAGGGGAGGAATTGAAATTTATGGAGAGGAACTATTAAAAGGTTGATGATAATTTAATATGATGTAATTGCATATCATTTATCGGTGTATGCTTTAGATTTGTGGGTGGTTTTCTCTAATGATTCAGGGAATATATCTTATTGACCATCGCGGTGTGTGTATCCTTCATAGGAAGTATGGCTCCATCAACATTGATGAGAATCTTATTGGTGGCTTTTTAGCAGCAATTCTCAAGTTTTCCAGCAAACTTATTCAAGGAGAGGAAGAAGACCTTCGAGAAATCGCGCTGAGGAATTACAGAATAATCTATGAATCAAGTGACAATCTTAAACTTGTGGCGGTTATTCACAGGGAAGATGATGAAGGACTGGTAAGGGACGCTTTGAGAAAAATAATTAACCTGTTCATCGAGAGTTTTGGCTCCCAGCTCCAATATTGGAATGGAAGCGTTCAGCCCTTTGCAGGTTTCGAGGAAAAAATCGATGATGTGTTCCTCGAGAAAGATTTGAGGGATCTAATTATACCGGAAATTCCTGAGGCTACGTCAAAGGCCACAGCCCCAATACAGGAACCAGCTAAACCAGTTTTGTCTTTAAAGCAGATTCTCAGAAGGTCGAAAACCTTCATGTTCAAAATCCTCCTTGTGGGCGACTCAAACGTGGGAAAAACCAGTATCATTAGAAAAACCACCGAAAATAAATTTTCTACAGAATATACACCCACAGTGGGTTGCGACTTCACCGTGAAACAATTTGAAATTGGCAGGAACAAGGTGCGACTGCACTTCTGGGACTTCGGGGGCGCAACAAACTTTGCGCATATGAGGAAGGAACTCTACATAGATGCAGATGCAGCTATTTTGGTTTTTGATTTAACCAATCCTGAATCACTCAAAAACTTGGAAATATGGCGTAAAGAAATATTGAACTCCTTTAATCCTCTTATGATATTCGTAGTCGGCAATAAGGCGGACTTGGAGGGAAAGATGCCAGGGGAAGAAGGCCAAAAATACGCTAAAGAGATAAATGCACCCTACTTTGAGACAAGCGCCAAGACAGGGGCAAACGTAGAGGAGCTATTCAAATCAATTGCAGAACTACTAATCAAAAAAGGGTAACAAGCCAAAAGGGGAAACCTAAAACTTTTTCGTTGCAAAATAATTATTTCTGTATCAGGTCTAATTCCTGTAGAAATTGCTGGTGAACAATTATGGAATACGAAAAGGAGCTTAAAGAGATTAAAGAATTTTTGAGGGAGCTCATCTGGCTCAACGGAGTAATTGCAACAGAGTTAATCCGCATTACTGAAAATACCGCAGCAATTTTGAGTGGTAAAGGGAAGATCGACGGTTGCACCCTAGAACACGCAAAAATAAATGAGCAGATAATTGAAATTTTGGAAAAAAATTTACCTGAAAAAACAAAAACTTTGAAAAAGCACGTCTTAGGACACGAATAAATAAAGGTTAAGGTCTATACTAGAAAGAATGAGAGGCAAGGTTATGAACAAATTTTTGCAATAGGGATAAGTTTCCCAATTTCCTAATGGTTGTCCCGTGATGAGGAGATTTGGAATGAAGGAGAAACTAGTGGGACTGGAAGAGGCTGTTGAACTAGTAGAAGACGGTTCTTCTATAGGATTAGGGGGATTTATGTTTTTCCGCCGCCCTATGGCTTTTATTAGAGCTTTAATAAAGGCCGGAAAAAAGAATTTGGATGCCTACTCCGTCAATGCAAATATAGATCTTGACATGCTAATAGGTGCGGGATGCGTAAAGAGTGTTAACTACACATATCTGGGTATGGGTCAGATGGGGCTTGCGCTAAATTTTAGGAGAGCAGCGGAGAATGGTTTAATTAAGGTTAATGAGTATGATATTCTGGGTTTCGCTTCAGCCTTAAGGGCAGCAGTTATGGGTTTACCATTTCTGCCTATGAGGGGAGGTTTTGGCAGCGATATTGTAAAAGACCTGGGATTTAAAACCATAAGTTGCCCCTACACTGGTCAGGAATTGTTAGCGGTTCCAGCTTTCGATTTAGATGTTTGCGTGGTACACCAGCTTCAAGCCGACTGCTACGGCAATGTCCAAACCTACTTGCCCACTGAAAGTACTATTGACTACGACGCTTCGCTTGCAAGGGCTGGTAAATTGGTCATAGCCACTGTGGAGAGGATAGTTAGCCCCGAAGATGTAAGAAAAAACTTTGATAAAACTATACTTTTCACCTACGAAGTTGACGCAGTAGTGGAAGCGCCTCAAGGTGCCCACCCTATGGCCTTCTATCCCATCTATGATCAAGACATAGGACATTTAATGGAGTACATGAGGGCTTCAAACGACCCCAAGACATTCCAAGAGTATTTAGAGAAATATGTTTATCAGCCAAGTGGACACGAGGAATATCTGAAAATGGTTGGTAGGCGCTGAGCCATGGAATATGCTGAGGATTACACTGTTGACGAGTTAATGATAGTTGCCATGTCTCGAGAGATCAGAGACGGAGATTTAGTTTTTCAGGGTATCACCACCCCGTTAGCGGGGGCTGCTATTATGCTGGCTAGGGAAACTCACGCCCCAAATGCAAACCATCTATACTTCTTGGGAGTTAATCCGGTCATCCAAGACATATCCCAAGTTATGGTTAAGACTGAGAGTTTTTTGGGAACCGTCTCCGGCGTTTTGAGTATTAGCGAATTTTGGAACCTGCAACAGAGAAACGATATAGATCTAATGTTTCTTAGACCAGCTCAAATAGACAGATTGGGAAATGCAAATATGTCCCTGATAGGAGACCGTGCCAAACCTTCTATCAGATTCAGTGGGGGTGTGGGTACAGCTGACCTACTGGTTCTTGCGGATAGAGTGGTGTACTATGCTCCCCACCACGACACCAGAGTTTTTGTAGAAAAGGTGGACTACATTACTGGAGCCGGCCATCTTGAAAATGGACGGTGGAGAAAAAGACTGAATATTCACTCTCAAGGGCCAACCAAGGTTATTTCCAATTTGGCAGTGATGAATTTTAAGAATAAACACAAGCAGTTGCAACTGGAATCAGTTCACCCTGGGGTTCACAACAGTAGAAAGATTTAATACTAAATAATACCATATATGGGCATGTGATACTATGAAACTCGCTGACTGGGCCAGGAAACACGGCATAGACTACAAGACCGCCTACCGCCTCTACCGCTCCGGCAAATTCCCACGACCCACAGAACAACTACCCA
>JAHAWU010000094.1 GCA_018383815.1 Candidatus Jordarchaeia archaeon
TCAAGTTAACAATCAACAAAACTATAAACAAATCACCATATACTAAATAGTAGACTCATTGTATTTATTTGTACAAATTTGTATACTGAATATCCTCATAAATATTACAGTAACACTAAGGTTCAAAATCTAAAATAAGCCACATATAATTCGATTCTCATTATAAGTGGCGAGAGGACGAATAGATGAGACATGAAAAAGTAGCTTTTATCGGGCTTCCCGCGGTGGGGAAAACCAGCATCATAACCCTTTTGAGCGAAAACAGAACAGTCACTAACTACGAACAGACCATCGGTATATCATTCGGTTTTGTGACATTGGGTGAATGCGAAGTTAGTCTCTTTGATATTGCGGGGCAAGATCGTTTTCGTTTTTTGTGGAATGGTTTTATGCGGGGAGCGAAGGTCATCTTTGTAGTTACTGATTCAACCCCTGTGAACGTTTTAAACACCCGCAAAATAATTGAAGAATTTTGCAATAAACCTAATACTATAGTTTTAGCTATAGCTAATAAACAGGATCTTCCAGGTGCGATGAAGCCCTCGCAAGTTGAAGATCTTTTAAATGTAAAAACATATGGAATGGTTGCAATCGACCCCAGAAAGAGGACGAAAATGTGCCACATACTTAGAGATGCTTTGGAGCAAATCATAATTGAACGCTCCAACTAATCTCATAAAAGATTCACAATTAACCTAGAACGTTAAGGAAGATCCACCTGACTTTTGGGGCAGTAATACATTTAATAGAGTCTTTACATTTCAATATTTGAAGAGTTGATTTTAATGTCGCGTAGTCAGCGGAATGAGGGCGGTTCATGGAAACCTAAGCATCCTGCAATTGAAAAACAGATTAAGGATATTGCTGTAAACGATGTTTCTTTTATTAAAGTTCTGGGTGTTGTTTTAGAGAAAAGACAAAACGTAGCCCTCATTGATGATGGAACTGGTAAGGCAAAAATTGTGGCTTTTGATGATGCAATGTTAAGCAAAGTTAAAGTAGGGGATAAGGTAAGAGTATTTGGAACAGTTTTACCAGCAGAAGAAGAGGGCGAAATACAAATCAACGCAAATATAATTCAAAACATGAATAAACTTAATATCGAGTTACGCTCAGAAGTGGAGCGTTTAAAGAAATCTGTAGAAAAGATGTTTTGACTTAACCTAGGGAGCTTATAAAGGGGAACAACAGAATTACGATGAGAATTGTTTAAAAATGAACGATACTGTAAATATGCACCTGTAAATTAATTATTTAAATGGGGCATGGGTTGATTTACCTCAAATCACTTATATTAGTTTATTGGAGAACCCTTAAAAAAAGGTGATATGTATGTCTCTTAAATTCGCCTTTACGGACGCGAAGCTTTGGAAAAACATTATAGACGCTCTATCTGGTTTAGTTGATGAACTAGTTTTCATAGCAGACAAAAATTCCCTGCACGCCAGGGCGATGGATCCCAGTCATGTAGCTATGGTTGACTTCGAACTACCAAAAAACGCCTTTAGCGAATATAACTGTAGTGGTGAAGTTAAACTGGGAATAAACCTTGAGGACATGTCCAGAATAATGAGAAGAGCAGGGGGTGGAGACGCGTTAGAATTGTCTCTTGATCCAGAAAAGAATAAGCTTAATGTTACATTTAGAGGCGCATCCATACGCACTTTCCATATTGGCTTACTGGATTTGACACATGAAGAAACTCCGGTTCCCTCAATTAAATTTAACGCCGAAATCAAAATGACTGCAGACGCTTTGAAGGAGGCCTTGAAGGACGCAGAAGTGGTAAGTGACCACGTAGAAGTTGAGGCCACCCCTGAAGAGTTGGATATCAATGCTTCAGGGGACACAGGAGGGGTGGAAATTAAGTTGCCTAAATCTAGCGACGCAGTTCTGGGGTTAAATGTAACTGAGAATTCTAAAGCAATGTATGCTCTCAGCTACTTAATGGATATGATGAAGGCAGCGGCGGCAAGCGATACAGTTACAGTTCAGTTCTCAACCAGTATGCCCATAAAACTGGAATTCAACATTATTGGCGGAGGACGCTTAACATATTGGCTAGCTCCAAGAATAGAAGCAGAATAAATGAGGTATAGAAACGAGATTCCGTTTGAGAGCAATGTGTTTTTAATTAATTTAAATTTATTAATTAGTAATAACACATTTGCAGAACAATGCCAAGCGAAAAGTTCTGGAGGAAGTTTAAGGCGCGTCTTAAAACTAGTGTGTATTGTAGTATGTTTCTCTGAATTAAATTTACTGTTTTCACAAGTGTTTAAATGTCCAACCAAGATATATTAGTTTAAGGATCAAAACTAGGAAATGGATGAAAAATATTAACTTTGTTTATTAACCATGTTAGATAAGGGTTAAGTGAAATGGTGTTTATGTCATCCAAAGGTGATTTAGCTAAGTACCCCTTCACAAAGGAAGCCCAGAAATATATTGAGAATCTTAATTTAGATATTGGGGATTTGGTTTCTCCGAAGTATTCTTCTCTTCTTAAAAGAGGTAGTGAACGGGTCATTGAAGCTTTAGAAAAGGGGATCGTTTCTTACAAGGATAATAATTATGTAGAAGA
Source organism: Candidatus Jordarchaeia archaeon (assembly GCA_018383815.1). GTDB lineage: Archaea > Asgardarchaeota > Jordiarchaeia > Jordiarchaeales > Jordiarchaeaceae > Jordiarchaeum. The sequence goes on from JAHAWU010000094.1 coordinate 2,585, forward strand.
GCTCCTTTCTTTTCCATTGGCGCGTCTACTTGTCGAATCATTAGGAGATGATTATTTAAGAAGAAGATATGCGGTCGCGGAGTCTAAACGTGTTGATAAACTTTTAGCGATGGAAGAAAATGATAAACTGATTCATATTGCGAGAGAAACATTTGGGTGGGATATTAGAAAGGCGCCACGCCAAAGCATTGGTGGGCGTTTTTACGATTATGAACTAAACGTTGTCAATTACTTGGAATACGCTCCATATTTTCAGGATAAATACTGGAAACTAGTAAACAGAGTTTTGCATAAGGGTTACGTATATCTTCGGAAAAATGATGTGGCTAGGTTGATCTCTGAAGCGGTAAAGTGGCGCCTTATGGAAAAAAAGGGTAAACCACCGGATCTGCCACCAGAAATAAAAGAAATGGTTAATATTATAGAATTGAAGTTAGTAGCCCAAAAAAAAGATAGAGGTATTGATGGGGGGTTTGGTGAAGTCTCCAGAGATAGTTTTCCTCCCTGCATATCGAAAATTTTATCCGACGCTATTGCAGGCAAAAGTATGTCCCATCACGCAAGGTTTACCCTCACTTCTTTCCTGATAAATATAGGCATGTCTGTTGATGAGCTTGTAGAAATATTTAGTAATGTTGCTGATTTTGATGAGGAACTAACTAGATATCAAGTGGAGCATATCGCAGGAATTAGAGGAGGAGGAACAAAATATACTCCACCGACATGCAGTACACTTAAAACATATGGTCTATGCGAAAAAAATGAGTTGTGCCAAGGGGTAAAGCATCCTCTAAATTATTATCGTAACAGTTTGCGCAGACAAAAAGGAAGCGAAAAAACAGTTATTTGAGTTGGCATTGTTTAAAATATTTGACCGGTAGATAATAAATTGATTTTAGGGTGGGATTTTGAATGAGTACCGCTGATTTTTTAACGAATTTATTTAGGAACTATTATAATGATAATTTTGATAGAATAATTTCGCCCTCTAACCTGCGCAAGAGAGAATTCGGTTTTATGTTTTTTAAGTATGGGTCAATTATTAGACATTTAAGTTTTGAGGATGAGAACCAGTTAAAAACGTTTCTAGCTAGAGAGGCTCCCTCAGATGTGTTCTACTCTGCCGCTTACTATTTCCAGCCAGCTATGCCTAAAATGCCTATGAAGGGATGGGAGGGGTGTGATTTAATATTTGACATTGATGCGGATCATATTGAAACGAGTTGTAAAAAGGAACATGACAGGTGGAAGTGCCAGGTGTGCGGGAAGGCAGACAAGGGGATTAAACCAGATAAATGCCCCGTTTGTGGAGAGTCAAAAATCGAAGAGTTAAAATGGCTCTGCGATACTTGCTTGGATTATGCTAAGCTAGAGACAATTAAAATTGTGGAGGATTTTCTAATTCCTGACTTTGGAATATCTAAAAGTGAAATTGGCATCTGTTTTTCTGGGCACAGAGGGTACCATATACATGTCGAATCAGAAATGGTGAAGGAGCTTAATTCTCAAGCAAGAAGGGAAATAATCGACTATATTAAAGGCGGCGGAATTGATCCAGAGTTACATGGACTTCAAGAAATTGGACGCAAAAAGGTAATCACTGGACCTGATACTAATGATAAGGGGTGGGGAGGGCGAATTACACGAAATGTCATTAAGTTTATTTCCAAGTTACAGGAAAATGAAATTATAATGGAAGATAAGTCCACAAGGAAAAAATTGCTAACGTTAATAAAAGAAAAGCAAAATATAATAAATTCCTTAAGCCGACACCCCCCTCTTTGGGATGCTATGAGAAATATTGACATCAACTTCTGGTTTCTCATTGTGGAACACGCTATAAATATGGCCAAGGGGGAAATCGATGAACCGGTTACTGCGGATATACATAGACTTATACGCCTTCCAACATCTATTAACGGAAAAACAGGCTTCCAAGTAAAGCCCTTAAAATTGAATGAAATAGCTAGCTTTGATCCCTTCAGCGATTCGCAGATTTTCGAGGGGCAAATGACAGTGCACGCAGGTGATGTGCCTACTTTTAGAATTGGAGAAGAAACCTTTGGGCCCTACAAAGACGAAAAAGTTGAACTGCCACTATCCGCGGCAGTGTTTCTCCTCTGTAAAGGAGTCGCCCAAATTCTAAAAACTTAATCGAGGTAATGTGTTATGTATGAAAAAATCTATAGTGTCTGGGAGAAAGAACAGAAAGAAGAAAGCTTACAGAAACTCCAAGCTAACTTCTACATTGAAGCTAAAAAATTTTTGGAAGAAATAAAACTAGACAAAAATGAATCGGATCCATTAGCGAGTAAGCTTGTCAAAAAAGAATATGATATTCTCTATCTAATATTAAATGATCTCATAAATATCCGGCTTGAGAAAATTTTGAGGAATATACATGCCAAAAAGGAACTAAACACCGAAAAATTAACGCAGGAAGAAAAAGTAGTATATGAACACCTTAAAAATGCATTTTCGCAACTTTTTAATGGAAAAAGCCTCTCCCCAGAGATTAGAGTAATCGAAGAAAAGGATGAAACGTTTATTCCAATTCGATTTTTAAAGCAGATCCCAGCTATAGTGGGGAGCGATATGAAGATTTATGGACCGTTCCAAGTTGAGGACATTGCTACTCTACCAAGAGAGAATGCAAAGGCGTTAATATTAAAAAATGCTGCGAAGCTTCTATTTTTTCAACAAATTTAATTTAGATGACACCTTCTGGGAATCACAAATAAGGTTGTCAGCTTTTTCTTCTAAATGTATATAAAATCGAAAGGTATAAAATGAGTTGTGGGTATTGCTCAAATTACATATAAGGGTAATCATTATTGTCTAAATAATCGAATATGGAAAGGGTGTATACTGATGTTATATCCTAAAGAAAAACGTACGTACTGCCCGAAGTGCAAAACATACACTGAACACTCCGTTTCCTTGTATAAGAAGGGTAAGGACAGAAAAATGGCGCAAGGTGCTAGGCGTTATAGTAGGAAGAAAAAGGGGTATGGTAGTCAGCCCAAACATTTCTACACATAATTGTAGAGCTGGGGCAAACCAATACAAAAAAGATTTGCTAAGACTACCAAAAAGTTTTCCCTCAAGTTAAAATGCAAAGAGTGTGGGTATACCATTCAAAAGAAGGGAATGCGCCTTAAAAAATTGGAAATTCAGTAGGAGTGTCTGCATATGGTTAAACGCAAAGAAATTTTGCCTCAACCTAAAAGTAGGTTTATCAACGTGCAATGCTCCGATTGTGGCTCAGAGCAGATTGTTTTTGATAGGGCAAGCACCATTGTTAAGTGCAACGTATGTGGTAAGCCTCTAGTAAAACCACTTGGAGGAAAAGCAGTAATAATGGTTAAAAAAAGTAAGCAACAGTTTCTAAGTTAAACTAGGTGATAATAGTGGTCAGGCCAAAAAGAGAATATCCAGAAAAGGGGGACTTGGTGATCGGAACAGTCACCAGAATTGCTAATCATGGAGCGTATGTTCAGCTTGACGAGTACGATAACAAAGAGGGAATGATTCACATATCAGAAATCGCTCTGAGTTGGGTTCGAAACATAAGAAATTTTGTCAGAGAAAAACAGAAAGTAGTGGCAAAAGTGCTCAGAATAAACCCCCAAAAAGGATTCATAGATCTTTCTTTGAGGCGCGTTAATGAACAGCAAAGACGCCAAAAAATACAAGAATGGAAAAGAACTCAAAAGGCAGAAAAACTCTTGGAAATGGCAGCTGCGAAAATTGGAAAAACTCTAGATGAAGCATACACGGAAGTAGGTTCCAAGTTAGAAGAAGCATATGGCAGCATATACAGAGGCTTAGAGATAATATCTGAGAAAGGATCAAAGGTATTAGAGGATTTAGGAGTAAATAAAGAATGGATTGAAGTAGTTACCGAAATAGCGAAAACACACGTGGAACCTCCAAAAGTTAACGTTGCAAGAACAGTAGAAATGACTTGTTGGAAGCGTGCAGGTATAGAGGCCATAAAAAAAGCTTTTAGAGATGCAATCAGCGCTGTCCAGAACGAAGAAATTACTATAAATATATACACTCTATGCTTGCCTTGGCGGAGATGCAATCAGCGCTGTCCAGAACGAAGAAATTACTATAAATATATACACTCTAGGCTCACCAAAGTATCGCATAGAAATTACCGCCGATGATTACAAACAAGCAGAGTCTGTATTAGAAAAAATTATTAACACCGCCAAGGCAAGCATAGAGAATGAAGGCGGAACATTGGTGATCCCAAAAAGTTGATATTCTCTATGTTCCTTTAGGCGTTTCACACTTCTTGTAAAATTCCCTTTTTTGCTGACGCCTCCATTTGCCAACTCGATCTTCAATTGAGAATCTTGAAGGATGTGGTATTCTTACCTTGCCTCCACAGTAAGGACAAACCTCTTTGAAAGTATACTCCCCACAAACTATACACTTCCTAAGCAAAAATTTCATTTGTGAACCTCCAGTTAAAGACATAATTAAGAGTGAAAAATATCACGATTATTTCTAATTTAATTTAAAATTGTTTGAGATTGTTCAACTAGAACGCTAGCCCATATCTGATAACCTTGATTGAACTCTCCTCTCTAATCTAATTATCAAGCTCACGGTTTTACCTCCACTAGAACGATTTTTTCTACATAAAAGTCAGGTATACTTGTAGCTATTTTAATGAGTAGTTTATCGCCTGCGCTAACGGTTTGAGGTACTTTGAAGTCAATTTGTTTTGTTTCTCCTGGTGCTAAACTTATGGGGAGGGTTATATTAAGTGTGCAGCTAGTGCCGTTTGAAAGTATTTGGGTGATGTTGTAAGTAGTTAATCCAGTATTGCTTATATTTAGAACACCAGTTGAATCATTATATACTGTCAGATTATTGATGTCTAGTTTTGAGTCTAGAATTGAGTAGTCTATCTCGTAGATTTTCACAAGTCCGTTGCTGGATATAAATATGGGTCTGAAATGGTTGAGAGTTCTAAAACCTGCAGTCCAACTGGACCACAGGTATGTATATGTAGTTTGAAGCGTTTCGTTCCCACCAATAACCAAAGGATATTTATTGTTACTCATTTGAGTATATAGGTTACGGTTTAGAGTATTGTATTGGTTGGGATGAAGTTTTGGTTCTGGGGCGTGATAGTATAATAGTTTATAGATTGTGCTATTGAAGAAGGCTTCTTGAATCGTTGATGTTCCTGGAAGAACGTAGGGGTTATAGAACTGGTATTCATATGGTGTGTTGGCAATGAAATTATTTATGTACTCTTGGGACGCTCCAGATTGGTAGAGGTTTTGTATCAAGTTTATTATTTCGTCAAATGAGATTCTAACCATCCATAACCATTTCCCTTCGTCGCCGTGTATATTAGCATCGTTGTATCCGAAAAACACCAGTACATGCGTAGCATTAAATCTTCGGAAATCCTCCAAGGATCTTATTTCGCTAGTTTCCATAAAGGCGCGCCCAATCCAGCCTATTTGTGTGAAGTTACGAGTGTTCCCATCTGCCAAAGTTATCTTTCCACCTTTAACTGTAATCCAGTAACCATAGTCCCACCAAGCCGCAACCACCGCATCTTCAGGAAGTTCATTTCTCATAAATGAAAACGCTTGATCCCAATCTAGATATGCCCCACCATAACTATCCCTAACTATCATTGAAGGCGGAGGAGAGTATATGGTAGTATTAACTCCCTGGAGGAAGGCGTAGACTAAGATTATACCTATTATTGCAAAAACCAGCAGAGCAGTGTCGCGTCCGAGGGGAACACTAATTCTCATTCTTCGTCTCTTAGCTATAGTTAGGGTCTTTTTAGTGATAACTTGAGCTAATGGTTTAAATATTATTGATAAGGCATAGGCGCTAAGTATACACGCCGCAGGAGCTAACATGATGATAATACGAATCATTGAACCAGTAAAATAGGTTACAGTAAACCCATATACTATTAGGAGTAAATCTTCTTCGTATCTTCTTTTAAATGCAAAGAATAATCCTACTGGAAAAAGAACGACAAGAAAGTTGAGATCGTAAAAGAAGATTCCCCAGGGGGTTGGCATCTGTTCTGCAACACTTGCGACAATGTGTTGTTCTTCCCTGTAGGCAGGGTAAATTATTGAAACGAATTTCGCTGCAAGCCCAGAAATGGTACCAAAGGAATCCAAGTTAACTATGATGAGCAGGGCCACCAAAATTGAAACTATTCCCCCAACTAGTATTAGGAACCTTTTTCTGTTCTGGAAAAACCATTGGACTCCTTCCAAAGCTTTTCCTCTTAGAGGAATATACCTAGTAACACTATCTAGAATCATTGTTCTCTGAGCATTAAGGCGTAGGAAAACTTCATAAAATAAAAGTATAGCCAAAACAATAAGTGCAGGTAGGATACTCATAGATTTTAATGCATCTGAACCACCCGTGACGGGTACACGTGTAATGATAAAAGTTGCTAAGGAAATCGTGACACTATAGGTCATAAAGAGGCGTGATGTGTATTTTTTTAGTAACAATAACAGTATTGTAGTTAGGGGAAATATGTACATTAGGTATAAGTAGGCACCCCAACTAGCCGCCAGTCCTCCCAAGCAGAGACCAGCAAAAACAGCAGAGATTACTGAACCTCTCTTTAATGAACGTATGAAGAAGTATAGGGATAGCACCAGAAACAGCATCCCTACTGACTCATTATCGAAAAAGCCAATCGTGGTTCTCTCAATAAAAGCGGGGGTAAACGCCAGGAGGAAAGCTGCGATAAGCCCGGTCTTTTTGTCCAAGATTTCTTTACCTAGGAAATAGGTTGCCACGCAAGTTATAGCACCCATGAACGCCGGGAAGAAATAACAAATCATGTAAATGTCAATATTAAAACCAATGGCATGCAACAAAAAGTATATGGTTGCAGCAGCAAAAGGAGTTCCCGGAAAGAAGGATTGAGACATATCCCTGCCAATAGGATACCATGAGGCGTAATCATACCAACCAAACCATGAGTCAAAACCAAATGTTGAAATATATAGAGCAAGTTCATACTGGAGCCATGGATCGAAGGCCCTAATATAGGCGGGGTAGATAAAGAAGGGTATACATCTTATACAGAGTGCTATTACGAAAATCGAGATAAGAGATAGAATTATTAATATGGCTTGCCTGTTTACTTGGACTCTTGGTATAGGGATCAGCTTCTTTGCCTCGTATATGAACAGTTGAAGTTTAGACACTACTAACCGCCAACTGAATCCAAATATTTTTACTTTTAGTTTATTTCGTTTCGGTTATTTTTAAGAATATCGCGAGAATAAACTTCGCGATAGTTGAGTATGGTTATATTTTAATTTTTGGGTTATTGAATTTTTTTTATTAAAATTTGGTGGTATCCAGTGATTACCCTGATGTATCCTCTTAGGTTCTCATCAAGTTCGGGGGAACCGGTGTCAACTCTTAGTGTTGGTATTGTTGAGAGCTTGTAAGGCGTGGCTATAACAATAATATTTTCAATTCCAACTTTTTTAATCACCTCAGAGCTTATTTGTTGATTCCCCCGCCCGAAAATAAAGCCTTGGCGGCCTATAGGCGTTACAATTATTTTGGATTTTGCGTTTTTTATGGCTCTGAGGATCTCGCGCTCGTCAGCATCTTTCGCAATAATTCTTCCATTTTGAACTAAATCTACTCCCAGTAATGTTTTATCTATGCCTAATAAGTCAGCTATCGCTTTGCAAGTGGTTCCAGGCCCAATTATATAAACTGTATTGGGTTCTAGATTCTCAACAACACTACGAGCTATAGCATTTTGATCTTCTACCTCGTTTGTTGTTTGTGGGCTCATCCATTTGGAGCCTTGTAAGTACTGAGGTTCATAAGGAGTTATTGCATAACCTTTCAACTGGACGCTTAACTCATCTCTTCTGAATAATTGCTCATTAACATCCATTACTTCAGCTTCTCTAACTGGAAGTTCGCCCCATAAATAACGTAATGTAATGAAACCAGCGTTTTTTGGGGTTGTAGCGAATGTGGCTGACCAGATTTTTACTCCTGAAGGGATCCCTAAAATTGGGACTTTTTGGTCTATAGCTTCAATTATGTCGACTGTGGTGCCATCACCCCCAGCATAAAGGATTAATTCGGCTCCCCTCTCAGCCATTATTCTAGCTGCTTTTTTAGTATCTTCAGGGGTGGTTTTTATAGAAGAAAGTTCACCAACTACCTCTGGTTCAAAGCCACACTCTCTCGCCTCATCTTCACCCATAATGCTAGGAAAAGTTAAAAGTCTTAATACATCCTTCAAGGGTTTAAGAACAAGCAGAGCTTCTTTGGCTCTTTCGGGCGAGATTGGTTTCGCCCCCAATTCAATTGCCCTTTGGACTAATTCAGGATTATCTGAACCTTTAAACGCATATTTACCTGCAATTCCCGCAATTGGATTCACTATTAATCCGAGGACTTTACTTTTTAAACTTGGTTGCCGCGGCTTTTCAAGCAATTTGTACATCACCATCAAATAACTTTTTTTAAAGGAAGTAAAGAGCTCTCTAAACTTTTTAAATTTGAAATATATCTTACTGAAAGAGTGCCCAGCTTGCTCTATTTGGCGCCACTTGGTGGGAACCCGCATAATATTATTCTTCGATATGCCTATTCCTATTTTATACTTTGATTATGTAGTTGGTAGTTAACGATCAACTATAGACAAATTGCTTATCATCAAGCTAGTACAAATTAGTATCGCTTAATCTAAAGAAAATGAGAAATGAGCCCAAAAAAAGTATTATTTGGTTTTACAACTAAAAGGGTAAAGCGTATACCGTTTTTTGAGTTCAAATATAAAAATAGCAGGAAGGAAAGATTAACCCTTTGAAACGATTTCTTTGACTATACCTACCGCTACTGTAGCGCCCGAATCTCTCACAGCAAATCTACCTAATTGGGGTATTTCTTTGTACAACTCAACACACATTGGCTTCGTCGGTTCTAATTGTACTAGTGCTGCGTCGCCCCGTTTAATGTAATCAGGATTGTCTTCGACCACCTGACCCGTACGTCTATCGATTTTTGCTATTAATTTTGTAAATCTGCAGGCTACCTGTGCTGTGTGAGCATGAACCACCGGGCAGTATCCAACAGAGATTGCAGAAGGAAATTGAATTACTACCAGCTGTCCAACAAATTCTTTTGCGACAGTTGGGGGGCTAGTCTTATGCCCAGCAACGTCGCCTCTTCTAAGATCTTTTTTGGCTACGCCCCTCACATTGAAGCCTATATTATCCCCCGGAACAGCTTCAGGAATAGCTTCGTGGTGCATCTCTATGGATTTTACTTCACCCTCTACATTGGCAGGCTGGAAGACCACAGTATCGCCTACTTTCAAAACTCCGGTTTCAACTCTTCCAACCGGAACTGTGCCGACACCAGTAATTGTGTAAACGTCTTGTATAGGAATTCTAAGCGGCTTATCTAAAGGCTTGGGAGGAACAATAAACTTGTCTAGTGCTTCGACTAAAGTTGGTCCTTTATACCACGGCATTTTGTCACTATGCTTGGTGATGTTATCGCCGAGCCATGCTGAAATTGGGACAAAGTCTACATTTTCAACTTTGAAACCTACACTCTTAAGTAAGTCGTTAACCTCGTTCTTAACTTCATTGTATCTGTCTTGGCTCCAATTAACTGAAGCGTCATCCATCTTATTTATAGCAACGAGAATTTGGTTCACTCCTAGAGTAAATGCCAAATATGCATGTTCTCTGGTTTGCCCTCCGATTCCAATGCCTGCCTCAAACTCTCCTTTTCTTGCCGAAACAACTAGTATGGCTGCATCTGCTTGGCTTGTGCCAGTAATCATGTTTTTTATAAAATCGCGATGACCTGGTGCGTCAATTATTGTGAAATAGTATTTACTGGTTTCGAATTTCCAGAATGAAATGTCGATTGTCAAGCCTCTTTCTCTTTCTTCTTTGAGCCTATCTAGAACCCATGCAAATTTGAAGCTCCCTTTTCCAATTTTGTCCGCTTCTTGTTCGTACTGTTTTATCGTTCTTTCGTCAATTGCGCCCATTAGGTAAAGTAAGTGTCCTACCATGGTGCTCTTTCCATGGTCTACGTGTCCTATGATGACCAGGTTTAGATGTGGTTTTTTTGTTGACATTTTTCATTCACTTCGTCTATTTTTTTTAATTCTTTGTTCTGTTTATTCATATTCTGTTGTATTTAAATTTTTTTTGGGGAAACTATGAGAAACTACTTCAATCAAAATTATAAACTAATAGTTACTGTGTAGTAGATAAGGAATATGAGGAGTTTGGAAGGATGGAATATAGAAAGAAGGGGAAATGGTCATTTATAAAAGACCCAATCTTTGGGTACATAAATATTTCTTATGATGAGAAGAAAATTATTGATACTGAGCCTGTCCAAAGATTAAGACGTGTTAGGCAACTGGCGGGGAGCGAATATGTTTACCCTGCAGGAGTACATACCCGATTTGAACACTCCTTAGGAACAATGTACCTCGCAGAAGAATTAACGAATTCTCTTGCGCAAAAAGTGGAAATCGACCCGATAGAAAAAAGTATGGTAAAAATTGCTAGTCTGCTTCATGATGTGGGCCATGGCCCTTTTTCCCATATTTTCGAGGCGTTATTAATAAGACATTTAGAAAAGACTCATGAGGATTTTACCACATGGATAATTAAAAATTCAGAACTAGGAGATGTACTAAATAATCTAGGACTAAATAGTGATAAAATCGCTAAACTGGCAGTCGGAAAGTTAAGACAAAAAAATAGATGGTTTTTGGATCAAATTATTGTAAGTGCGGTGGATGTGGATAAATGCGACTATTGTATAAGAGATAGTTACCATACGGGAGGAGATTTTGATTCCATTGATATTTTTCGTTTAATTTACACAATGGATATTCTAAACGATAACCTTGCCGTGAATTTAAACTCCATATCAACTCTAGAGACATTCTTAATCGCTCGTTTAGAACTATTCAAAACTATTTATTTCCATAAAGCTTCTCGAGCAGTACAAATTATGTTGGAAACAGCAATGGAAAAGGCTAACGAAGAACTATCATTCATGAAATTTGATTCGGTTGAAGAGTATATAAAATTGGATGATTACACCATGTGGTCAATGTTGGATCAATGCAAAGCTTCCAGAGAGATCATCAATCGTTTAAAAAGGAGGGAGTTGCTAAAGGTTTCTTATGAAAGAATTTCTTTTGCGAAAGACGAAGCCTTTTCAACAATTGTAACAAAAGACAAAGTGCGCCAACAAATAGCGGAAGAAATTGCAGATGAAGCAGGAGTTGATAAGGACAAAGTCTACATAGATGTACCCACATTACCCTCTGTACCATACTACCACTCAATAAGTCTAGAACCCATGGAGATTCCCATATTTCAAGTGACACGCCAAGGTGAAAAAGTGCAACGCAATCTCTCGGAGGTTTCAAACATCGTCGAAGTTATGAAAGGATTCCTAAACATCATAAGGGTATACACAAACAGAGAACATAGAGAAGCGGTAGCAAAAGCAACAGAAAGTGTACTCGGACCCCCTTACAGCGCAAAAATTTCTTACTGAAAAGACTCGGATAATTATAAGATTAATAAACACCTCAGATTATTTTCAATGGAAATAATTGTGAATAACACCATGATCCATGATTTAGCATCACTCTATAAAAAGATAGGAATTAACATTTATAATGTAGGTTTCTTAAATCATTATCTTACTGGTGTAATGTAAAAGAATACAAAACTTTTTCGAAATCAGCATCAAAAAGAGCAAGGCGGGTGTAAAAAGCATGGAAATGAAAATTGTGAAAATAGAACCACCTAAAGACACTCAAATAATTTTAGGACAATCACATTTTATCAAAACAGTTGAAGATATATATGAAGCGATGGTCAATTCGGTACCAAACATAAAATTCGGCATAGGCTTCTGTGAGAGTTCAGGAGAATGTCTAGTTCGAGTAGATGGGACAGACGAAGAGCTAAAAGAAAGCGCAGCTAAAAACGCATTAAAACTAGGTTGCGGACATAGTTTTATAATATTTATGCGCGGCGCCTACCCAATAAATGTATTAAACTCTATAAAGAGAGTACCCGAAGTAGTTAACATATACGCAGCAACAGCTAATCCCTTAGAAGTTGTGATTGCCGAAACTGAGCAGGGAAGGGGAATACTCGGGGTTATTGATGGCCTTAAACCAAAGGGAATCGAAGACGAAGAAGGCGTAAAATGGAGAAAAGAACTACTCAGAAAAATTGGCTATAAAAGATGAGATTGGAGCGAGAGCAAGACTAAGAACCCATCATAAAACAGGGTTATCCCTCAAAATAGGGTAATTAAGAAGCAAGAACCAAAACGCTAAAAAAGGTATGCATTTAGCTGTTGTGACCGAATAAAGTGTAAGAGGTTTAAGAAATCCGAAAAAGGACCTCTTACTCTTTTGGACGAGAATTCAATGTGGGATTAGTCTGAAACAATCTCATTTTCAAAAAGGAAGGTGGGTAACTTCGCCTAGGGCTTCGTCAACTAACTATAGTACTTGTAAAAGTTTTTGAACCAAATTGGATTTGAAATCTGCCCTTTTTACGGCTTCTTTTTGGTAAAGGAGCCTTTCTTTGCAATCAGAATGATTCAAAAACAATGCAAAAAACT
>JAHAWU010000095.1 GCA_018383815.1 Candidatus Jordarchaeia archaeon
ATGGGTGCAGTGCTTTGATAAAGTTTTTAGGTGACTTGAACCACTAAAAACACGCCGAAAAATACAGAACCATTAATTATGCAACACAGCACATAAATCAATATTTTTTTATATATTTTATCAGTTGACTTTTTGCCTTTAGCTTATTTAGCACTCCCATCAATTTTCAGAATTTTATACAATCTCTAAAATGGATAGGGATTAAGCTTACACAAGCCATACATAGAGATTAAGGTTACTAGCACCCCATTAAATGAGGTATTATGTGTTGGAAAATGAATTTAGACTCAGAGGCGGTTATTTTTTGGTTTTGGGGGATTTTATTATTCCTCTTTGGGGGTCAGGGGGGATAGTTTTCTGAGTCTATCTATTACCTGCGGGAGGGATTCAAGTAGGTAGTCTACGTCTTCTTCGCTGTTATATTTGCCCAGTGTGAGTTCGAGTGAGCCGTGTGCTTCTTCTTTTAGCAGTCCCGTGGCTATAAGTACATGTGAGGGCTCCAGTCTTTTTGCGGCGCAGGCAGAGCCGGTTGATACCGCTATTCCTCTCATGTTTAGTCCTAGTAGTATTGCTTCTCCCTCAACATAGTCGAATCGGAAATGAGCATTGTTGGGTAGTCTTAGGGTGGGGTGCCCGTTAAGGTAGGAGTGGTCAATGGTGTCCAGTACAGTGTTTATTATTCTGTCTCTCATTTTTTGTATTCTGGCACTATCGCTCTCCATCTCTTTTTTGGCTATTTCCGCCGCTTTCCCCATGCCTACAATGCCTGGCACGTTTTCGGTTCCGGATCTTAGACCTCTTTCCTGCCCTCCTCCTTGAATTATGGGCTCTATCATAGTTCCGGATTTTATGTAAAGCGCTCCCACTCCCCGTGGCCCATAGATGTCATTTGAGGATAGTGTTAACAAGTCTATTCCGTCTTTTTGTACATCTATGGGTATCTGCCCCTCAGCTGCTACGGCGTCTACGTGGAGGAGAACATTATGGTCGTGTGCAATTTTTGATATTTCTTTTATGGGTTCTATGGTTCCTATCTCGTTGTTAGCATAGTTTATTGATATGAGTAGAGTTTCGGGCCTAATTTGTTTCTCCAACTTATCGAGGTTCACTAATCCATACTTGTCAACGCCAACACTGGTTGTTTTGAATCCAAATTTTTCGAGATATTTAGCTATGTTTATGATGGATATGTGCTCTATGGCGGATATTATTAAGTGGTTTCCTTTGTTCTGATTTCTAAAGCATACACCTTTTAAGGCTAGATTGTTGGATTCTGTTGCACCTGAAGTGAAGACAATTTCTTTGGGATCCTTGGCGCCTATAAGGTCAGCAACCGCTTTTCGAGCATTCTCCACGGCTTCAACTGGTAAGTCACCAAGAAGATGTAAAGAAGAGGGGTTACCAAAAATTTCCCTATGGTAGGGATTCATTGCCTCCAGCACCCTAGAATCCACAGGTTTACCAGAAACATAATCCATGTAGACGAGGCGAAATTTCCCCTCCTGTTTCAGTGAACCCAGATCAGGTACTTCACAAAAATCATCTTTTCCCTTCAACAATTAACACCCTCAAAAACTTTTATTCTGTGCATGCGTCAGCTTTACCCAGCATACAGTCCCCATTCACATCCACTATTAAGCCTTTTCTTCCCCTTAAAGAGTACTAGGATTCTGAGTACGCTGGGAGCTTACGCATAACAGTTTTAATTCGCAATTCACTAGCTCCTTTAGAAATGGAAGAGTTTCCAATTTTTTACCTTTTTTTATATTTTTCTATCTCTCCAAACATATTTTACATTCTCCAAGAAATAATGTTTATCCAAATATAATGAAAAACATTTGTTAAATTTTTAATTAAACAACCTACCCACAGATTTTATTCACTATTACTTTTTCTAACACCGGTTAAGGTCTTTTTAGATATTCAATTTATTTTAGTTTTTTCACCAGAAAGCGCAGCGTTCTTCCACTCTTTTCTAATTTTAAAATTTGGTTCCCGGTTCTTTTAGCCCATCGAGTTATGTCTTCCTCTGCAGCTGGATCGTCAGCCAGAATCTCCAAGATCTGGCCAACTTCTAGCTTTTCGATCTCTTCTTTAGTTCGGAATATGGGCTCTGGACAGTAGAGTCCAATTGCGTCTAATGTACGGTCTGCTTTAACATCCTCCTGACCCTTCTTTTCTTTGGAGCTTGACATATTTAAAATTCCTCCTAACCATTAATTAGTTGCCAATTCTTCGCCTACTCTCTTCTCTTCTGTAAAGTTTTTGTAAGCGTCATAAACTTTTCTTAAAGCAGCATAGGCAGCATATATCAGTAAACCGAACAATTTGTTCTACTTCCATGCAAGTATTTTTTAACAATTGTTAATTTATTTTCATTTTTAGAAATAAGTGAAGCCTTATAAATATTTCCCGAACGCTGCTAGAAGCAGCGGATTACGACACCCATATCCAGCTCAATTAACACTTTATTAAGTCGCAGAACAGGCTACACAGCCAATGGTAGGTAATAAAGATTCAGGTAAAAACTCGCCGAAAGCAACTTAATTTCGAAGAGCATAGCTATCGCATCGCGTCATAGAGCTAACTTATCGCCTCTTCGATAATTTTTTAGGGTTTTTTGATACAGTTTAACTGTGGTTTTGAATGCGATACTCAATTTTTAAGGATCGGGAACATGCTGGTAAGGAGCTCGGAAAAAGGTTAGCCGAAAAGTATCGGAACAAAGACGCTATAGTGCTAGCTATACCGAGGGGGGGTGTTCCTGTAGGTGTCTATGTGGCTCTTGAACTCAATGCAGAGCTAGATTTG
Source organism: Candidatus Jordarchaeia archaeon (assembly GCA_018383815.1). Classification (GTDB taxonomy): domain Archaea; phylum Asgardarchaeota; class Jordiarchaeia; order Jordiarchaeales; family Jordiarchaeaceae; genus Jordiarchaeum. Next base: position 2,812 of record JAHAWU010000095.1, read on the forward strand.
ATAGTCACCCGTAAAATTCAGATTCCCTGGAATCCAGAGGCGGGATTTGGTGCGGTAACTGTAGACGGTACAATTGTGTTGAATGAACCCCTTGTGGCGCGCCTCGGTTTGGAAAAGGGGGAAATTGAGGAACTAGCAGAAGGTGTTCGGAGAGAGATAGAGCGAAGAATAAAGGAATTTAGAGGGGATAAGCCACCTCCAAATGTAAGGAATCGCACCGTCATAGTTGTGGACGACGGATTGGCATCAGGCTACACCATGATTGCTGCAGTTAAATCGATCAGAAAAGACGAACCGGAAAAGATAGTGGTGGCGGTACCAGTTTCCCCAAGAAGCTCTCTCATCAGAGTGGAAAAATTTGCAGACGAAATAGTTTGCCTCATTGTTAGCGACGCACATATATTTGCGGTTGCAGACTATTATGAAAACTGGTATGACTTGACAGACGAAGATTTGAAGAAGTACATGAGAGAATATAATGAGAAAAAGAGTAGATGAGACATAATTCCCGATAGAATCCCGAGGTATAGTATAGATTTCATCCAGTTGTGATGCGAAAAAAGGAATTTATGAGGAAGGTAGCTGAGATTTGTTTCCCTATTTCACTGTTCCTTATGGAGAAGTCCAAGCTTTTCCATAGTAAGCTTCAACTTTTCGAGTTGCTCCGCGTTTATTTGCGGCAGTGGACTTCTTACAGCCGCGCATATTTTTCTACCATAAAGTTTCATTGCATTTTTTATTAGTGAAGGCCCACATTCTATTGGAGCTACGAGTAGTAATTCTAGGAGTTTTGTGGCTTCAGGCATGCGCGCCTTCGCCTTCTCCACGTTTCCAGAGGCATATAGTTTGAAAACCTCGCACAGGGGTTTGGGTTCAATATTTGAGGTCCCAAAGATTGCTCCCTTTGCCCCCGCTTCCAGTGATGCTTGTAAAGTTAGCTCGCTTCCAGGCATTACTATAAAGTCCTTGGGAACAAGTTCCAAAACTCTTTTAGTGTGATTAGCGTCTATAACAGTGTCCTTTAAACCCACAACGTTATCAATTTCAGCCAACTTGGCGATGGTTTCTGGGCTTATGTCTAATTTAGTCACCATTGGGAAATTATAAATAAAAACAGGTATATTTACTTCCTCCGCCAGTTTCTTATAGTAATTGTAGACCATTTCTTCGGTTAGGGGAAAATAGGGAACTAAAACAGACATCACAGCATCGGCACCCAGTTTTTCCGCCTCACGGGAAAGCCTAATGGAAACCCTAGTGCTAAAGTGGCTTGTCCCCACAATAACCGGAACCCTACCAGCAACCTGATCCACCACTATTTCAACAGTTTTGTTTCGCTCATCCTCAGACAAATAGGCAAACTCACCCATACTACCCAAACAAAAAATGCCGTGAACACCCTTATCCAGCAAAAACTCTACATGTTCCCGCATAGCAGTGCCGTCCAACTTTTGCTCCGCATCAAAAAGAGTAACCATAGCAGGTATAACACCCTGTACTTTTTTAATACAGCTCAACCTCCAAAAAGATATTTAATTTAATTAAAAGAAGACTTCATTTATTAATTTATTTTCAAGAACCAAAAAATGTTAAAAAGTAGAAAAAAGCGGGAAAAGTTTCCCCTAATAATAAAGGGCTCAAGCTATGCTTAGGTGCGCTTCTCTCCAAATTCTGTACTTTTCGGGAAAGTTCAAATCCGAAACTATTTTGGTAGCTTTGAACCTGTTAGCTATACTCTTAACCGTTTCAAAATCACTCTCATTAATCAGAGTCCAATACTTGAAGGAAACCTTTCTTCTGCGGGCAGTTATGTTGTCAATGAACCTCATTTTCTCAATCTCCATATTATATTCCGGGGAGCCGGGACTAGGCAAGATAGGAGACCACGGGTTAATGTTAACCAGCAAATGTCCAGATATTCCAGACAGCGCCTCCACATCCTGTCCAAGCTGTCTGAAGGCGCCCTTCTCATAGCCCACCTCGGGATCAATATCAACACCAATTAAGAAATCTAATCCTTCCTTCTTCTTAGCCACACTATAGATTCCCGAAAGAGCATTGTACATTTTTTCAGCTCTCCAGTCCAGCCACTTGGAGAAGAGTTGATCATTATCCCTCAGTCCGTCCCATGTAAACGACTCATCTATCCCCGCCGCTGCTGAGAACTCCTTTTTACAACTCTCACAGAAGCAAAACTCCTGCCTCACAAAGGTATTGCCCAGCAGTATGATGCCAGCGATGGGAAACCGAATCACTTCCTCAGTAACATTTTTGAGATAAGCCCAGAAGGGCTCCCTAGCGGGGCAGACATAGTGCTCATTAGCCACACCATTAGCATTGTATGTCTTGTAGGAGGGATCTACACCATAGTAGTTGTCTACAAAGGTGTAAATAACCGCATAGAGCTTAATTCCTGCAGCCTCAGTAATCTTCGCAACTGTTGAAAAAAAGTCGCCATACTTCTCATGTATCGGAGCCACATTACTCTCATACAAAGCAAAACCAGAGTCATGCTTGGCAACTGCGGCAATCTGCTTCATATATCCCCCAAAAGTTGCAAGAAATGAGTCAGCGCTTTCCTCTTTCATAGTGTCAGGGCTCATTATAGGCAGAACATTCCGAATAAGCAAATTACGAACTTGCTCCATAGTTAAGCCTCATAAAATTTTTACAGTTACTATATAAAGACACAAATATTTGATAAATAGTTTACGTTAAACAAAAACGCTTAATAGAAGTAATAGTAATATTCAGTCTTATTAATCTTAACTAACAAATCTCCTAAACCCACATATCTAGCCTAGTGACCCCAATGATTTTTTGGAAATCCACACCCAACGCATCCAGCACCTGCTCAAAAGTAGACTTAAGATACTCTTGATACTTTTCAGTATCAATCTCCTCCTTACTGGCAAGTTCCACCGGCCGCACACCATCTCTACCCCTGACCTTCACAAATGAGATTATATCCCCAGGCTTAAGCTCCTTCCCATTCTTGGTAAGCTGCCTCGCCGCCTTCACATGCTGCGGGGTAGTCTTAACATAGCTGTTAAGAGGCTTATTTATTTGTATGTGAAATGCAAACTCTTCCAAGCTGAACTCCTTGTTTTTTATCTTGTTATAGCAAGTTCTCGCGATTTCTTGAATCTCTTTTTTGGCTTTGTCAAAGTCCTCCTGGGATTGGACCCGGCTTAAAGTTTCCACCATTTTGAGGAAGGATTCCTGAGCAAATTGAGGAGTGTTCCTCTTTTTTCCAGTGAGACCCTTTATGTCCACGGAACCATCCTTGAAAACTCCAAGATAATTCTTCTTACGATCTGATAACGCTACATAGCGATATTCCTTATCCAATTCCAGGTCTATTTGGAGTTCCTTTTTGCTCCAGTTTCTGAGTTCTTCGATGGATTGTGGTGAGGGGTTTTTTATGAAGACGCTGTCGGTGTCGCCGTAGATTATTTTCATTCCTAGGGATTTGGCTTTGTCTATGGCTCTTTGAATGGCGTATCTTCCTATGGCTGCGGTGCTTTCGGCTACTGGTAGGCAGTAGAAGGGGAAGTGTTCGGCGCCGAAGACTCCGTAGCTGGCGTTTAGGTATACTTTTAGTGCTCTTTCGACTATGGAGTTCCATTTTCGCTCTTCTTCTTTTAGTGTGCGGTCTTTGGATTTTGGTTTGAACCATTTTACGCGTATGTCTCTTAGGAAGCCTATTATTATGGAGGTTATTCCGTTGCGTTTTGTGCATACCCAGTGGTTTGTTTCTGGGACGATGTTTTTTCTGCATTCTGGGTGTGGACATCTTACGGTTTCGTAGCTTAGGTTGTATTCTTTTATGATGCTGGGGTAAAGGGAGGCGAAGTCGAGTACTGCTACGTTGAAGTGGACTCCTGCTTCTGGTTCGACTACGATTGCTCCTCTGAATTTTTTGTCTTTGATGATTGCTTTGGTTTCGCCGATTCCTTTTATGCGGTTTATTTCTTCTGGGAGGGGTATGAGGTAGTTTCTTATGCGGTGTTCGTAGTAGAATAGGTTTTTTATCCAGGAGGATACTCCTTGTCTTGTTAGGTCTTCTGCTGATAGTCGGGAGATGCGCATTAGTAGGATGATTAGTTTTATGACTAGGCTGTCGTCGAATTGTGTTAGTTTGAGGGTGACTTGGGAGTCCCACCAGCAGTAGTATGCGAGGTCTAGGAGGGATAGTTCGTGGATTGATTTGTTTAGGGTGAGTTTTCCAACGTTTAGGAGGGCTTTTGATATGGCGTCTAGTGTTTCTTCTTTGTAGCGGTCTGAAAATGCGTAGACTTGGATGGATCGGTTGTGGAAGAATCGGTATAGGTCGATGTGGATGCTTGTGGTCATGTAGGCGAATTCGTTTGTTAGGATTATGGGTATTTCTTCTTTTTTGATGCCTAGTTTGAGGGCTCTATTGTATAGGTATCTTAAGTCGAAATTGTCGCCGTTAAAGGTGACAATTATGGGGTATTCGCTCATGGCTTCGAAGACTCTTTTTAACATTTGGGGTTCGCTGTTGAAGTATTCTATTTTTACTTCTGGGGGTAAGCCTTTGGGCCATTCTCCGGCTTCGACGTCATCTCTCTTTAGGAGCAAAATTGTGTTCTTGTTTTCGCTGGAAACTAGTGATACGCATATTACTTGGTTTTCAGCGGTTGATGAGTCGGGTATTCTGTCTCGGATGGGGGAGTAAACTTCTATGTCTACGGCGGCTCTTTTTATGTCGGGCACTGGTGTTAGGAATAGGGGTAGGAACTCGTCAAATACATCTTTGAATTTGGTTGTTTCTCCTAGGGCGGTTTCCATTTCTTTTTTTATGGATGCGGGGATTTCGGTGGGGGTTTTGATTATGTTTCCTTTTTCTATTCGGTAGAAGAGTCCTGGTATTATGTTTCTGTCGAAGATGAAATTGTCGTGGTACCTGATTTTGGCTTCCCAAGCTTTGGGCAGAATTTCTCTTATGGAGTTGCTTTTGCCGCCTATGGCTAGGGGGTCCTTCGCCACAATTTTTGTCATTTTTACGGTTTTGTCGGAGAGCAAATCATACTTTTCGACTTCTTCAAAGTTTAGTAAGCCTTCGTGGCTTATCAGTTTTTTATTCTGTTTTAATTTTTCGCAGTCGAGGTCTGAGTAGCAGTAGGGGTGGTGGTTGGTGTTATCATACCAGCAAAAGAGCTTTTTGGTTTTGGGGTCGTATAAACGTGTGAATGCTAAATTGTTTTTTCCGTCGTACTCTACTGATAGAACTAAACCTGGACCGTAATTTTCGGGGCAAAAATAGGGCAGTCCCTCGAACTTTACCTCTACTTCTTCCTCCTCGTCGCCACTCACCTCCTCATCAACTTCTGTTTCGATTTCCTCTGTTTTTTCTTGAGGAGGTTCCTTTTTGGGCGTAGGTTCTTTTTGCATATATTTAAGAAGACCCGCTTTTTCACTCATTTTTGGTCTCCCAGCGTTTTTTCTTTGGCTAACACCCTTTGCGAATGAATTCCTTATATCAATTGGTAGATTTGAAGATAGAATCAAGACTATATTATTGAAGTGTGAGAAACATAAATAAGTCTAACCTAAGGTTAAAAATTATTCATCTAAAAAAAGGTGGACGTCAAAAATTAGGCTTTCGTCCTCCACGATTTATAGGGGTGAAGAAATTGAAGTCAATCGAGTCGAATTCTAAAAGGATTATTGTTGCAAAACTTGAAAAAGGAGAGGATCTATTAGAGGCATTAGCCGGATTAGCTAAAAAATATGAATTGGTTTCCGGCTTTTTTAGCGCCATTGGAGCTTTTTCAAAGGCTAATATTGGTTTCTTTGAAGAAGGTGAATATAAATCCGTGAAGCTAGAATCAGATTTGGAATTGTTATCCTGTATTGGAAATGTTTCCTGCAGAGAAGGAGAAGTGATGGTTCACGCTCATGCTGTGGTAGGTGACCGGGAAGGAAAAGCTTTTGGCGGACATGTACTTAAGGGATGCGTTGTTTCAGTTACTTGTGAAATATTTTTAGTAGAGATAGACAAAAAGATAACGCGGGCTAAAGATAACGCCACAGGACTTTATCTACTAGATTTTTAAACAGAACTTAAAATTATAAAATGTACTAAAAGGGGTAATAGCCATTGAGTAGGAGCGTTTAAAATAATTTTTTGAACATTCGTATAAAAAAGATTAAAAGCTTTATTTCTAAAAATATCTTTTAGAGTGATTAAAAAATCGATTTATAAACTTAGTTTACATCACTTATTAATAGGAGGCTCACCATTGGCTGAAATTAAGTGGCGAGTGCTATTTGATGAAACGCAGAAAGAACGGGGGCGCATTACAACAAGTTATGCTGCACTCAAAGGAGTGCTGGAAACTGAGGGCATTCAGAGTATAAGATTTGTTGATTTTCCAATCACGCTGGATAAATTGAAGGATTTTGACGCTGTGGTATTCCCTTGTCCAGACCAGTCTAAACTGCAACCAGGCGAAATTCGAGCGGTTTTGGATTACGTTTCTAGAGGTGGTGGCGTAGTTTTATTAAGCCATGCTGGAGGTGACCGGGGACTGAGAACCAATCTTAATGAGCTGGCTGAGAATTTTGGAATATCTTTTCAGAATAACCAAGTAACTGATGAGAGACAAAACCTGGGTTTGGAGAACCTACCAAAAATTACCAAGTTTAAGGATCACCCCGTTACTGAGGGAATAACAGAATTATGCTATTCCGCAGGTTGTAGCATAAAAATTGTGGGAGAAGCAGAAGCCTTAGCAATTACTAGTAGGACCGCAGAACCTCCAGATGCCATTATTCTAGCAGTTGCTAATTATGGAAATGGTAGGGTTGCCGCTCTAGGTTCTTACGAAATTTTTAGAGATAGAATAATGGGTGGGCTCAACACCTCGCAAAACATGGTTTTAGCAAAAAACATATTTAAATGGGTACTCACACCTTCAAAGCCCAAAGAAGCCCCTGCTATACCGGCTAAGGAAAAGATTAGTGAGGAAGTAGTGGAACCCAGAGTCTCTCCGGAGGTTACACCAGGCGAAGAGAGAATTAAACCCGTATTGACAGCGAGGCCTATGGAGGATGTTTCAAAAGCTCCTCAGCCTATAGCCGCTGCGTACACTCCTCAAATTGACAAGTTAATGACTGAGGTTATAACCTTAAGAAAGAGGTTCGACGCATTCATAGATGAGTTTAGAGAGTTTGCTGCACGAGTGCTGAGTCAAGGTATTACGCCTTCTGAAACAATCCGGACAGTTACCCGTTCAGTACCTGTATCCTCATCTCTAATAACTGACGTCGCTAAACGTGAAGAACTAGAAAGCTTAGAGTCAAGAATGCGCTCGCTCCAGAACCAGTTGGACTACATTACTAAGAGGTACCAGTCCGGAGCATTACAAAAAGCCGAGTATGCCGCACAGAGAGCAAAAATTCGGGGAGAAATGAGAACTATACAACAACAGATAAATGCAATGACAGGAAAGACTGAGGAACTACCGCCTACTGAGGACTAAGTACCTTTTAGTAGTAAAATCAATCCTTCTACCCATTTTTAGTAAACATTAATGAGGAACTGTCACTTGGGTTGAGACAAGTGTGCTTCACAGAGAAATTATGAAAATGCCGTTTCGTGGGAAAAACTTTATACTATTCCTTCATTTTTTTAAGGGTTTCGTCTCTTTCAAAGGCTTTTACTTTGTTTCTTATCCAAGTGTTTATTACCGCTTTGGCTTCTGGCATTAGTGTTTTCACTTTATCAAACAGTCCTAGTATGAAGACTATAATCTCGTCTTTTCTCCACCGGTCTTCCTGTTTGAAGAAGAATGTTATGTCGTAGCCTTCTTCGGGGTTCATAACGTTAAGTTTCTCTCGAACCAGTTCTCGAACCAGTTTACTAATCAGGTATTCTTCGAAAGCGTCTCTCTTTTCAAAGTTGAGGGAGAGTAGGGAGCTGTTAATTGTTTTTTGGCCTTTTCCACGCATAACCTTTACTTCTTTGCACTGTCCGACATCGCATTTATTTTCGCAGAGTATACAGGGGTAGTCGCTGCCTCTGATTACGCAGACATGCGGCTGCAGGTCTAAAAGGAACTCTAAGGCATCAGCTAGTTCTTCAAGTTCAATTATTGTAACTTCTTCAACCTTGTCAAACCTTTCATCCAGAGACAGAGTGTCTAATGGCTCATTCGGTGGTTTGCCATATTTTTCTCCCAAGGTAGTTTCACCACGAGAAAATATCAGAACTCGTATAGAATAGTTAACCTGAAGCTATTTATTTCTTCCCAGCAACTTTAAGAAGCGATGCTGCTTCGTTTGACTTATCCTCCCAGAAGAAGCTTTTTTATGGAGACCTATTTTTCCACTATGAACACCACAAATGAGGAAACGAATTTGAAGAATTGATGCCACAGACCAAATTTAAAGCCCAAACAAACTTCTCATGCAAACTATGAAAATTTTCTCGTCGAGAACTTAGATAAGAAAATAATGGGTATACTATGTACCTTTTAGGTAACCAAAACCTAGAAATACAGCCAATTTTCTTATCATAATTAATGAAAACTTCAATCATTGTTTTTAAGCAATCAAAAAGTTATGCGAACAAGCCTAACTTTTAATGATATTACCAAGTATGGAAATTGGTGATTTGGATATGCCAGTATTAAAGTACTTTGGCCACGCGGCATTCAAATTCTACTCGCCAAAGGTCAGCGTTATTTTCGATCCAGGCATAGTGAGTAATAAGGCATTGGTGCCCGAGTCTGAAAAAACAAATATCATCTGTGTATCGCACGAGCATAGGGATCATCTGGGTAACGCTGCCCAACTTTCCGCAAAACAAAAGGCATTCCTACTGGGTAACGAGCAAACTATAAAAGTAGCTCTAAAGGAAGGCGCGCCGGAATGGCTTGTAAGAAGAATACAAAGCGGAGAAACCTTCGAGAGACCCAACATAAAAGTAACGGCTCTGGAACTTAAGCACGGCCCGTCCACAGAGCCGATTAACACCCCCAATCTATGCTTCATAGTAGAAATAGACAAAGTGCGAGTAGCAAACCTCGGGGATGCCATGACTAAGGGACTATTAGAACAGTATCCAATTGACGTTTTGCTTATTGGAGTAGACGAAACAGAAGCCTTCAACAGTAACCAATCACTAAACGCCATCGCAGACATTAAACCACAGCTGGCTATACCCATGCATATTAGAACCGAGCATGAAATAGACTACTTCTTTACCCACGCTCAAACCGTAGCTCCCAAAACCAATTTCAGGAAAATGAAGCCGGGCGATGAAATAAGAGTTGAATGGCTAGCAGGAACAGAGTTTAGTATAAGTTAGAATCTAAAAAGTAGAATTCAAGCGCCAACACGCAATCAAAAAAATCAATTTTAAGTGCAAGTAAAAAGGTTAAAGAATATCGAAGTGCAATAAAATAAGTAATAATATAGAAAATGGTAGCGCCTAAATAATTAGGTGAGGGAAAGGCTGTGAGCACAGAAGGAATAAAACTTAATGTGGATGTAACTGAGAACGTTGATTGCGTAATCACAGAGAAACATGAAATCAAAAGTCTAAATGTAAAAGGCATCATTTCTGTCAACAACAATAGTTCGAAGAATAGGATATGGAATGCTGAGCTTCGATTAGGAGGCATCGAAACCACCTCCTTGAAGGAGAGTGTCATACCAGTTGGAGCAGTACAGGCAGGCAAAAAATGGACCATGGAGTATAGCGTACCTGTTGAGGAAACAGTACTAAAATTGAAGGAAGTAATAGACACCTGCTACGAAGATGATGTGATTAACTGGGCGCTGGTCTATCGTAGACCCATGCCCGTAAGTAGCACTATAACAGTTAGTAACCCCACAGACGCGTACATAGACAGTGTAAAGGTTAGAAAGTTCATACCGAAAGGTTTCGGAGATCCAGAAATAGAACCGCCTAACACGGGAACCGCAGAATTTGAACCTGAAACAAGGGAAGTTGTATGGAAGAACTTCGAACTATCTCCGGGAAGTGAAGCATCACTAGTTGTTAAATTTAACATTACCGCAGAGTCCATAGACCCAATTGCCGCAGGTAAAGTTATCGCAGAGTACCACATTAAGGATAGAACCAGATCGCTCCTCAATCCTGACATTATTTCCGTTTCTGACAGCAGGTTTGCGCTGGAACCGGCAGAATCCCCCAGCCAACCATCAACTTGGGACTGCACAATCGAATTTATGAACACCAGCGAATTTCTGCAAAGGCTTCTCAAAGTGGAAGTCTTCCAAATCAAAGGAGAAAAGAAGGAACCACTCCTTGCCCTAGAGCCCAACAAGGACATCCCACCAAGGCAATCTTGGGAATACAAATTTAGCATAAAAAGTCCCACAATCCCAGTTTTTGAAACAAAAGTCGATTACAAAGTAGTTAAAGAGGTAACACGACACGTATATGCCAAGATTACAAAGGAGGACACCATACTACCAGTAGAGAGGATCCTGGTTGAGAAAACATTCACCCCACCCCAAGTTGACGCCTACGACAAAACACCTATGACAGTAACGGTACAGGTGTCAAATGTTGGCAGCGCCCAGCTGGATCAGGCGACAATATACGACACCATACCAGAAGACTTCAAACCACCTGCACATGAACGCGTAAAAGTTTATGTAAATGAAAAGGAGTTATCACAAGGCATAGAAATCATAACCAATCCCAATGACGATAATCCTGCAACAAGACACGGACTCACAGTTTTTGTCAGGAACCTGAAAAACTTTGTGGGGGGATTAAACCCCGGACAATATGTAAAATTTGTTTACCCCATTATGGCTTGGGAGCCGAAGCCTGAGAAGAACTATACAACCCCCATAAGAGCAACGGCGAACACAACATCACCTGGACCCAATGTAGAATACTTGGAGCTGGAAACAAACCCCCCAAAAATTGGAATCAAATATACTCGACGCGCTGTAAGAATATACAAAGAGGCCGTGTCTCCAGGCGCAAAAGCAGGACAACACATAATTCCACTGACAATAGTGAATACTGGAGAAGTTTCCATCGCAAACGTCACGGTAAAGGACTTTGTAGCCCCCGGTTTCAGCTTGGTGGAGTGGAAACCAGAGGAAATACCGCCAAAAGTTACTGAAACCATCGACGGCTTAGTGCTTACATGGAAATTTATGAGAATAGAGCCGGGACAGGAAATTTCACTATCCTACACTGTTGAAGGCGAAGGCAAATATACCAGGAAAGAGCCCCAACTTTCAATCGAGTAAATTTCCCTTCTCTTTTTTATTTGTCATCCACATACCGCCCCCCAAAAAAATACAGACAAAAATATGATTGGCTTTAAACATATGGAAAAATTAATCGTCCAAGTAGAGGGACCTTAAAATAAACCGCTTTTTGAGGAAAGAAGTGAATAAGGTTAGATCAGTTCCCTATGAACTAAATACGTATCTAGGTTTTGTTTAGAAAATCAAATAATTTCAATGTTATTTTTGTTCCTCTTTTGCGGAAACGGCAATTATTTCTGCGAGGGCTTTGAGGGTTTCACTTATTCTCTGATCCACCCTTGAGGAGGACTCTTCAAGAGTGGTTTGAAAGCCCTTTATAATTTCAGCTATGTCCATCATGATTCCCTGGAGTGTTTCCCATTTCTCTTTTTCACTTTTGACCAACGCCTCTAACTGTTTGCTAACCTTTTCCAGTTTCTGTGACATAACTTCAAAGGAAACTGTTTCCTCCGCAACTAATTTACGGATGTTTCTGAGCTCTTTATCTATAGCAGACATATTACTTGCCACATTTATGCTTAGATTAACTATGTCAGAGTTTAGGGTGTTTAAACCGTCTACCACCCTTTTCAGAGATTCCACTGTGGGAACCTCACCCGCCGGTGTTTTGATGGCCTCAATCTGAATTTTAACTTTCTCTTTTTCTTCTGACAAATGCCAGCCCTCAAAGTAATTGTGCTTTATCTGGATAAATTAAGTATATCATAAGAAAGCTAAAAGTCTTGCCCAAAGTGTAAGAATTTCAATTAAAAACACCTTCAGAAGTAATAGTAATCTATGATGTGAGTAAGCTTCTTTAGGGAATCTACAAGAAATAGTTTAATAAACAAGTTTAGGCACAGTTAACCTGGAGTCCCCAATCACGGGCAGAGTTGTATACTCCTCTTCCTTTATAAATAGACACGGTGATTTGTTTGGATTCATATTCCCAACTCATCAAAGAAGCCCTAGAAAAACCCGGCGACACAAGGATTAAACAGAAACTCAAGACCTGGTCCGGCGAACTCCCCTGCCCCAACTGCGGCTCCCCCTCACGCAAAAACGGCACAAGAAAATATAGGGACGCCACAACCACACA
>JAHAWU010000096.1 GCA_018383815.1 Candidatus Jordarchaeia archaeon
TTCTTTTCTATTTTACTTATCTCCCATTTACACTATTTAAACCACCCTTTTTCCCCTTCCCGAAAAAACTCATTTACATAAATAATTATTTCCTTTTTTTATACTCGACAAAGATGTTGCTATCAATAAGCATCTTCATAGAGTTCAGCCCCAAGTTCCTGCCAGGATTTCTCAGTTTTCAAACAGCCCTTAGCTCTTTCGAGAACTGCAAGCTTTCTTATAACCTCTTCCGCCTCTCTGTTCACGAGTTTCCCGATTTTTTCCTTCGATTCTCCAAATTCCCCTAATGTCCCAAAGTAGTTAAGTTAGATAAGGTGTTATTACATATAGGGGTGTGGAAGGTGATTCCCAATGGGCTGGCAAGAAACAGACCGACACCAGCAGGTATTTCTGCCCCAACGAAACCTGCACCAACCATGGGAGAGTTGGGCCCAACAACCACATCATCAGCTCCGGACGCTACGGCAAAAAGAAGATACAGCTCCTATAAGTGTAAGGCGGTAAGACCTTCTCGGAGCGCCAGGGCACACCACTATTCAACCTAAAGGCCGACGAAGAAACCTTCTATGAAGTTATCGCCTGCCTCGCTTGAGGGCAACGGCGACTCTGAAATAAGTACCACCTTAGTTTCTCTTGGCTCAAAATATAAGCAGCTTGTTACTTCAGTATTGAAGCATTTATTTTTATTCTCGTAATCTTTAATTCTTTTGATCACTTCTTCAAATTCAGCCAAGGTTTTACCCTCCCAATTAATTAAAATTGAACACTCATAACTAAATTTTGTGGCTGACCTTTTTATTGGCGTTTGTTCCAAGGATCTGGAAGCTCCCCCAAACACAAATCCAGCAGAACCAAAAGATAACCACCTCAAGAGCAGCCCCCAGAGCCTCCACAGGTTCGTATGTCCAAAGTTTCTGCACAGCTATGCGAAGTATGAGTTTCTTCAGAACTCCAAAGAGGGCCATGTAACTTTTGGCCCAAGAGCCGGCTCAGCAAAGTTGTGCAGGGCTAAGAAGAGAAAAATAAACATGAATCATTCCCTCAAGCTTTAGCCGGGAATGCTGGAATATGGTTCCAATCTTATCGTTTTTAAGGTCCTTCCACAACACTTTGCACAGGTAGCGTTTAAGCCTCTGCCCGTAGTTTCCGTGTCCCTTCAGCCTTCTTAAATCGCATCTGGGGTAGTGGATTCCAGTTCTCCGTCGGATCTCCCGAAAAAGTTTGGAGTAGGTCTCCTCGCTTGTAAGAATGTCTAGAACCTTTGTAAGGAAAATTGGAGAAATCAGCCACAAAAGTCTTATTTAAGGGCGGTGTTTAATATTAAGATGAACTAAAGCAAAGGCGTTGAGAGTTCCAGCCCAAAGGGGGGTTCTTTGTGCTCTTCGAAGGGTGGAATTCTCTTGAGTGTGAGGGATGTTGATGCCTGTTATTGAAGTTTCAGATGCGGTTTATCGAAAGTTTAAGGCTTTCATGAAGGTTGTCGACGCAGTTATGGGAGAAGAGGTTGGGGATGAAACCATTTACGCCGACTTTGTGCTTTCGATGGGTATAGACAAACTTTTGCAGGATCCTCTACCAGACGACCCAATACTGCGGTCGACAATGGTGAGTATGTTTAAAAAGAACCCCGAATTCGTAGCAGAATTCATCGCAGAAACCCTAAAAGAAGGACAAATGGGCATAGAGAAACAAATTGAAATGTGGAAGCGCTATATCTCCTAAAAAACACCAACGAAAAAAAATACCACAATTAAAGCACCCAAAATAGAAGACTATAACTTGACAATTTTAAATTAGGTTTGTTTCAGTTTCTGGCATTACTAGAAAACAGCGGAAAAAGCCATTTTTCTTTCACCTAAAAGAAAAATTAGGGGAGAAACAATCAGCAAAATTTAACATTGCCGAGCTAAAGGTTTATTAAAATAAATAACCTAATAGTTCAGCAAATATTGGAAAAATAAAGGATGCCAGTTGCGCCAGGATGTCCACTAGAACCTCACGAAAGACCAAATAGGTGTAGAAATTGCCCACTCAGCACCGAGGAAAAATACATTCGCTGCCGATAGCTCCGAGGATTAAGAGATGCCTTTTCTAGGAAATAGAGCATATAGCTATTTTGAAACAGGGATATTCCAGTTACAGGAATATTCTTGTTCTTTAAACATTTAAGCTAGGGTGACGCAGAAAAGTTCGGCTTCATCTTGAAAGGGAGCATTTATACTGTTCTCTCCCAATTTAAAGCTTGAAATCCATGTGTAAAGTTTGTTAACTTCTAACCGTTAAATCACTTCCCGGATCTTTTCCAAGACCCTATACGCCCTTTTGACCTCACCAGTTACGTCTCTCTGAATAGTAAACACTCCTTCAAGCGAATCCACAAGCCTTGGATCCCCGAGCATCCCAAGTATGCGACCTATCTGAGTTTTAAGCTTCTCTATATCTCCCCTCTTCAGATGCCTAACTATTTTATCGACCTCGGCTCCCCCCATCAACATGACCATGTCTCTTAAGTCCGCCCTCCTTCCCGAGTGGATTTTCAGGGCTATAAGAAGCTCCCTTTCTGGAACCCTGCATCTAGCCGATAGCTCTATACCGGCCACCTCTGCTTCGATCGAATGGCTCTTCATGTACTCGTAACTCCAAGAGGCCCCCGTAGCCCTGCAGACCAAGCTTCCGACCAGCAGATCCGCGGTGACAGGCAACCCATCTATTCGTTTAACATAGCTGACAAACCTGCCGCCGTAGGCCTCGTCGAAGCCGGCTCTCTCAGCGTGCCTGCTAAAAACCCTCTCTTCCAGAATCCTAGTGAAGACCTCTAGGTCCTTCTCGTCGATGACCACATCTAGGTCGACCGAGAACCTGTGTCTTCCAAAGCCGCTTACAGCATAACCACCAACCACGACGAATTCTAAACCAGCATCAGCGAAGCTTCGTATGATCTCAAGAATCTCGTTCTCCCTCTCGACGAAGAGTGCGGTCATATCTATCACTAGAGATTTGTTTCGGCTTCCCTGTACTTGACACCTAACCCTAAGCCGCACATCTCGTCCAACATCTCCAAGGCAGGTTCGTAGCTGTATATATTCCTCCTGCAGAACTCAACAGCCTCTTCCAACGGTACTACCTTAAAGCCCTCAACCTCATCGGTCTTCAACTCGTCCTCCGGGTATAAGACATAGAAGGTTCCGAATAAAGTCCTTCTAAGGGGCTCACCGTTTACGTGGAACCTTTTACCCCTAAATTTGAAGAACCTCTCCCATCTCCTTAACTCGTCTCTTCTCACCTTCAAGTGGATCGGGTAGAAGGCGAAGAAGCGGTCGACGTTGTAACCGCCCTTAGTCCAGAAAAAGACAGCGTCTGGTCCGGTGAAGGCGTAGTTCATCCCGGCATCTCTAACCAACTCATACGCCTCTCTAACGTTGAACCTCATCTCCAAGTATTTCCTCGGAGAGTTAACCCTGTACTTACCCCAGCCCACCTTCTCTAGCAAGCCCTTCTTCGCCATGTCGTGCAAGACCTTGTTAGGGCTGGGGCTGGGGAAGGTGGACCTAAATTCAGCTACCGTGAACTCCTTCTTCCAGCTCCACAACACAGCCCACAAGTCGTAGTAAGCCATAGAAATTACCATAGCAGTAATAATTTAAATACTTATCGGCACCACCAGCTTTTCCTCGATGCTAAAGTTAATACCTTACAACCTCCCTCACACCCTAAACCTCCTCCTCAGCCAGAGCGCCCTTAAAAAAAGGGGGTGGAACTCCTCTTTTTTACATAGTGTCCTTCACCCCCAGATCTCCTTCGAAGTTTAGCCGTAGCTTCACGGAACTCTTTTATTCTTGCACGCAGCCTACCCCTAAACTTGAGGGAGGGGATGCTCCTAACCTCAAGGAATTTGAGGGCTTCCAGAACCTCCCTCCTCCCCGCCAGTATGGAAATGGGAGGTTTATCCTCGTCTCAGGTTCCTCTTCCCCGCCTCTTTTTTAAGCCTCTACACCCGGGGTTTCCTGCCCAAACGTTTGATGCGCTGGCTGTTGTTTCTTCCCTTTGAGGCCGGAAGTCATGTAGAGTTCGCCGCACTCAACAGCCCCGCTCATTTTTACGGGTTGTAACTCCACACCTATGCAGAGTACGAGTTTCTTTAGGGCCTTAAAGGTGGTCATGTAGCTTTTGGCCCAGGAGCCAACTTAGGGTTTGGGGTGGAGTTGTGCAGAGCCAGGAAGAGGAGAATGAGCATAAACCATTCCTTCAAGCTCAGTCGGGAATAGTGGAATAGGGTTCCAGTTTTGTCGTTTATGGGTTATCCCACGAGTTTTGCACCTGTACCTTTTTGGGTCCCTGCCTGTAGTTTCCATGATCCTTCAACCCTTTTGAGCCGCATCTGGGGAGGTGGGTACCGTCTCTCCATGGGAACTCTCTGAAAATTTTGGAGCAGGTCTCCTCACTTGAAAGAATGTCTAGAACATGCATGAGGAAATGTTGGAAAGCCAGCCACAAAAATCTTATTTAAGAGCGACTTTATAAATATTGAAGTCTATTTCATCGTGGGTGGAGACTATGGATGTTGCTCCTTTGTTGAAAAAACTTGTTGGAGTGCATGCCCCATCCGGTTTTGAAGACGCCATTAGACCGGTGATCATTGATGAATTGCGAAACAGTGTGGATGAAATTTCCATAGATTCTTTGGGAAATGTGATTGCCAAGAAATGTGGAAAAACTATACAGGGCCCTAAAGTCATGCTAAGTGCGCATATGGATGAGGTGGGCTTTATAGTTAAATACATCAATGATGAGGGCTTTGTCTTTTTCGAAAAATACGGCATGATTGATGATCGAATTCTTCTAGCTCAGAGGGTAAAGATACACACCAAGAGGGGCCCAGTTTGCGGCGTCATCGGCGTGAAGGCAAAGCATCTACAGACACCAGAGGAATCAACACGCCCTTTATCATTTAGAGATATGTGGATTGACGTAGGAGCGCAGAATAGAGAAGAAGCCGAAGAGCTGGGGGTGCGATGCGGAGATCCAATGACTTTCGACAGAGACCTGCAAGTTATTGGAAAGGGAAATTTCGTTACGGGAAGGGCTCTTGACAATCGCTTGGGTTTAGCGGTTTTAATTCAGGTTATGAGGGAGTTGTTAAATGAGGAGCATGAAGCAACTGTATATGCTGTGGCTTCGGTGATGGAGGAGGTTGGGGCTCGTGGTGCTCAAACAGCGGCCGCCGCAATAAATCCTAACATCGCCATAGCGTTGGATGTGACTCATGGTATTGATCCCGCTGTTACGCCTACGTGGTCTGCGATTAAACTTGGAGGTGGCCCTAGCATTAGGCTCGCAGACATATACTGGCCTACATTACAAGGATGCCTGACTCCGACTTGGTTGAAGGAATTAATACTCCAAGTAGCTAATGAGGCACACGTTCCATACCAGATAGATGTTTTATCTGGAACGTTCCTAGACTCTTCAACGATTCATATAGTGAGTCATGGTGTTCCCAGCTTAGGCATTTTAATACCCCGAAGAAATGGACACACACCCGCCGAAGTCGCTTGCCTTGATGACGTTAAAAATGCGGTGCGGCTGGTTGTGGCATTCATACGGAGGTTAACCAAGGAGGTTATCACGGGGTTCCCCATAAAGATAAAATGACACCTAGGAGTTTAGTCTACCAGCCAACCGTGGCGCTGTCCCCTCGGGGATCGGCTCCTCCTGTCATAACTCCATTAGTTTTGTTAATCATTATGGTTTGGGCATGCCCCATAATTTGGGACCATTCCTCAATACATGTTACTTTATGGCCCATAGACTCTAGCTTCTCAACGGTGCTTTGAGGAAATCTCCTCTCCATCCTGAGAATGTCTACTGGGTCGCCTATCGTGAAGCGCCCACTCAGCCATCTGGGTGCTTCGACGGCTTCTTGGACATTCATCTTAAAGTCTATTATATTCGATATTATTTGTATGTGGGTTTGAGGCTGTCCATCAGCGCCCATCGTACCCATTACTAGGAATGGTTTCTGGTCTCTGAACACCATTAATGGGCTGAGGGTGTGCATTGTTCTCTTATGGGGTTCCAGTCTGTTTACATGATTGTCTTCTAGGGAGAAATATGCTCCTCGGTTCTGGAGAATTATTCCGGTATCGCCGACAACCATTCCCGAACCAAAGGCATAGTAGAGACTCTGTATGAGGGATACCGCATTCCCCGCCATATCCACAACCGCCAGGTAAATGGTGCCACCTTCGCCGGCCTTGCTAGAATTGTACGGATTCGCCTTTCCGAGACTAATCTTCTCCCTGAGCTGAGAAGCGTAATCCTTGGAGAGTATCTTATCCAAAGGTATTTCCACAAATCTCGGATCCGTTATGTACCTGTCTCTGACTTTGAAGGCCTGCTTTTTAGCTTCCACCATCAAATGTATGCACTCTGGACTTTGCCATCCCAATTTGGATATTTCAAATCCCTCAATTATATTAAGCTCAATGAGAGTGGCAACTCCTTGCGAATTGGGAGGAAACGCGTACACATCATAGTCACGGTAAGGGGTGGAGATAGGCTCAACCCAGTCTGACGTATGGTCAATTAGATCTCTCTTGGAGATTAAACCGCCATTCTCTTCAGAAAATGAAACTATGGCATCAGCTAGTTCGCCCTTATAGAATTCATCCCTATCACCTTCGGCAAGCTTCCTTAAGGTTACTGCGAGATCCCTCTGGACCAGAATGTCACCTGGGCTAAGAGGACGCCCATTTTTTATGTACATCTCAGCTAACTTAGGGCTAGACCTCAGAAGGTCAATGTTGCTTGTTATCCACCAGTAGAATTTCTCGCTTATGGGGACTCCTCTCTCGGCGTACTCTATGGCTGGTTGAATCACTTCACTCAGAGTCTTTGTTCCGAATCTCTCAATGGCATTGCACCACCCGTCAACAGCCCCTGGTACGGTGACAGAAAGCATGCCTCTGATAGGTATTGATGAGAGTCCTTTGGATCTGAAGAATTCTCTCTTGGCAGCATAGGGGGCTCTTCCACTCGCATTCAGCCCGAATAGTCTATCGTTCTCATTATCGTAGATGAGAAAGAAAGCATCTCCTCCTATCCCGCACATATGTGGATAGGTTACGCCCAAAACTGCATTTGCCGTTATGGCGGCATCCACCGCATTTCCCCCCTCTCTCAGCATCCTTGCCCCCTCAAAAGATGCCAGATAGTGGGGTGAAACTACCATGCCACTTCGGGCACGAACTACAGGGTAGATGGTTGGCATGCCAATTACTCCGCAGAAATACATTGACCATGAAGGGTAGGTTCAATTGAAGGAGTGATGGTTACTTCCAAATTTTCAATTTTATATTGTGATGCTTACACTTTCATCTTTTAGTTTGATTACTTCTCCTTTACCAAGTTTTGCTAGATTTTCGCAAATTCTAAAATCACCTTTGGGAGGGCATAATACCACAAGTTTTGGGAAAAGTTTGGATTTTTCCGCTGGATCTTCCCCTACGTTGTACATCCCGTCGGTTAGTATAATTCCAATTTTATCCTTTTCCTTGGATTTCATTAGTTCTTTAAAACCTTCTTCAAGTGCTTTGGCTATGTCTGTACAGCCATAGGGTTTTAAAAGCAAAACGCTCTCCACTATGTTCTCCACACTTTTTGCTTCATTCATTTTTTTGATAAACTCTACCTCCTCGCTAAAGGCAAGTAATGCGAATTCGTGTTCCCGGGAGCCAAGCGCGATGGAGGCCGCGATTGTTGCGGCAAGAAAAATTTTCTCGCCGATCATGGAACCACTTCTGTCAAGCATGACAACTATGGATTTTCTAGCCTTCTCTTTCCTGAATACTTGAATGTCTTCGTATTCCAGTAGTTTTGTGAGGATTTTGACTGATGACTTATCAATTGTTGAGTCAAGACATAGTTCGTCAGAGTCGAATTGGTATCTTCCCACTGAGGTCTTTAACTTTGAACCGCTTACAGAGAGTTGTTTAGCTTCTTTCACAATCGCCTTTGATAGATGACGAGCAATTTTCTTCTTTGTTTCATCATTTAGTTTATCCCATACAATTTTTGAAACTTCAACCGCCTCCCTGTTGCCCCTTAAAACCGCTTCTGCAACTTCTCCCTGAATCCCCTTCGCTGCCTCAATCAGCTCTCTTCGCGATTTTTTTGCCAAATTTTTAAGCTCCGAAAAATCAATTTCAACACTTTCACCTTTCTTTATTTTGAGCCCAGTTTTTTCCGAGAACACCTCTAAAACTATTTCAGAAATTATTTCGTCCACGCTTCTCCCAGAAATTTCTCTTAGCCAAATTTTGCTTCTCAGAGCAGCTATAGCAGAATATTTTAGTAATTCCAGTCCCTCGTATCCCATTTTACCTAGATTCTTCGCAATCAAAACCATATCTATCGCCCCCCTAACCGATGCGCCCATTCTGAGATCTGAGTGTTCCCTCGTTCTTCTCACAACATCAACAGCAAACTCTATAAGCCAGTCATCGGAAATTCCTGTTCTTCTCTGCACAATTTGAATCTCCTCTTCCTTCGCCTGATAATGGAGCCTGAGAGAGCAAAACCTATCAGATATGGCTCGACTTATTCTCCCCACACCTATATCATCAAATGGATTCATAGCCGCAACAATTCTAAAGTTACCTTTAGCACTGATTGTTCCTAACCTCGGAATTGGCAATTCTCCCTCAGACATGGCCGTTATGAGAGAGTTGAGGGCATCCTCCGGCACCCTATTAAACTCCTCAATATATAGAATGCCTCCCTCTTCCATAGCCTTGACGAGGGGCCCTGAAATGAAATTATCTTTTGTGTATCCCTCTGAAAGCACTTTGGGGGGGTCAAAATGGCCTATCAACTTTGTTGCAGTAAGGTCACTATTTCCCGTTAGAAAAAAGATGGGTATTTTTACCTCATCTCTAATTGCTTGGAGAATGGTTGTCTTAGATGTTCCCGGGGGGCCCTCAAGAAGGATATGCTTGCCGGACGCAAGTGCAGAAATGATGAGATCTATCTCCAAGCCCCTTCCAACAATCTTCTCTTTAAGGGTTTTAGACAGTGAAGAATCAAACATCACAGCATCTCCAATCTTATTAGACCTTCCCTAGAGAAGATATAAAATAGTTGTATATAGGAATTTGCCCTAAAAGAAAAAACAAATAAAAAAGAAAAAAATGAGTGGGGATTATTTCATGCCCACCATTTTTCTATATTGATCATATGTAGCTACCTTTCTGCCTAAATTCTCGGCAATTGTGGCGGCCATCTTGAAGGCGTCGGCATTTGTTTGGATCCTGTCATCCTTGTGTGGCCATCTATAAATGGTGTCTTCCTTGCCCACTCTTATGTGGAGGCCGAGCAGCATGGCGAGAGTTGTCAGATAAGATGACGCTCTCCCAGCGGCACACACCATGATTACAGATTCATCGTCGATTTTGTGGATTAAATTCACTATCCTCATCAGTCCCTCAACCATTGTTTTCGGGTCATACATAGGGCTTCCGCCAGGCAACGTGGGAAGAATTATCCAGTAATACGGTTTTTCGAGGAGCCCCGTTTTTATAAGGTATCGATTCGCATTATCCACATCTCCATCAGTATAAATTGCTACTTGGGGCTTAATACCTGCGTCCTGCTGAGCCTTTGTCTTCTTAATAAGCACATGAGGCGGCTTAGCGAAAAGTGTGTCACCCGCATAACATGCCGTGGGATTCACTGGAGAAATGTCAAAAATCTTATCCTCAACCAGTCTCTCGAAGCGCTCCCAGTCACCTGTAGAGAAAGGAACAAGGCAACCATCTATTAAAGCCTTTGGATAATCCTTCCTTATCGGATCAATTATCTTATGATATATCTCTGGATCCAAAGTGTAGTATCCAGCCTTATCCCTGGCATGAATATGAACGCTAGATGCCCCGGCCTTCAAAGCGTCTATAGACTCTCCCCGGATTTCTTCAGGCGTTATAGGATGCGTCGGATTCTGTCTTTTACTATAAAAAGCCCCCGTCACCGCAACTGTTATTATTACCTCCTCCGGAATGTCCCACTTCGGCTGCACCTCAACGCCCTTAGTGGGACCAAACTCGGTAACTGTTATATCTGTGATTTCTGGAAGTCCATAAGGAATAAAAAGGCTCTTGAATTCCGGCCCTTCCTCTTTGTATTTCTGCTCCACCCATTCCCAATTTACTTCTCCCATGTAACCACCATATATATTTTTTATTTATACATATGTTTAAGGTATAAATAACTTATAAATATTTGGTTAACACTGCCCTGGGGATGTTTAATCGTCTGCTTATGCTCCTTATTTTTGGTTCCAATTGAAAAAGAAGCCTTATAATAGCTCCTTTTGGAGGCAGAATCAAACGATTGAACATCGCCACACCACCCCGTTGCGCAATTTTTACTTTTCTCACGTGTTTATGGACTTCTGAAGTTTTTCCAGATACATTAAAACTGCAAAAAAATTCGTGAAAAAAGATGAGTCGAAGAAAAATAAATTGTGCAACAAGGAACCGGCCACAAAATCCTATTTAGCTCGACAATGTTAAATTTATTTTTTGTTTATTTTAGCTAGACAATGTTAAATTTATTTTGTTCCATATTGGAGGTGATGTAGAATGGTTCAGTTATGCCTCAAAAAGGGGAGTTTATAAAGCTCCTTTCACAATTTAGAGCCTTATGAGGAAAACGGAACCGAATGAATCTACATCGCCCAGTTGGCCCCTTAGGAAATCTTAAAAATGCTGGCTTTCAAATCCTTCTATAGGAGGTTATTTTGTGGAGACAAAGGTAAGGGATTTAACGGTTGAGGAGTTGCGAGCTTTAATTTCAACTACTATCAGAGAGACCTTGGAAGAGTTAATTGAAGACCTGTTTGCACTTTCAAGTGAGGAGTATCGACGCTCAATCGAGGAAGCAAGAAGAGATTACAAGGAGGGCAGAGTAAAACGCCTTGAGGAAATCTTTGATGTATAACATAATTTTTACAAAAAGGGCACTAAAAGATTAAGAACGAATTGATGAAGAAATGCAGAGGAGGATTGCTGCAAAACTCAAAGACTATGCTAGAGAACCTCTAAGATACGCTAAGAAATTAATTAGCCCTAAGGTTGGTGCATACAGATTTAGAATAGGGGATTACCGAGTAGTATTTGATATAGAGGGTGAAGACATAGTAATTTTGAGAGTCGGGCATAGAAAAAGCATTTACAAATAATAATTAACCGCACCCTACAAAGCGTTTCCAGCTTCTTTCAAAAAACAAACTCGCAAACCCATTATGTTAAAAAGGGCACATCAACCAAGATAGATTTAATGATTTGCTATGAAAACGTGTTTTCATTCTTTGTCCAAGAAGCGTAGCTTATGTAGGTTTTTTAAGTTCTCGAAAAACGAGCCTCTGTTACCATAGTTCCCGAGGATTTTTCTAGGAATTGCCTTGTTGCATAATTTTACTTTTTCTAATATATTTATATAATATTTTGAAAATTTTTCAAATTTAAACTGTAAAATTGAAAAAAACCATAAAAACCTACATAAGCTTCGCTTCTTAGACAAACCAACATACGCTAGAGCGTTTCAGATAAATTATGAAAGTTTTTCATGGCAAAGCATGAAAAATGTTTTTCATAGTAAAATAAGTAGGGATAATGAACATGAAAACTGAGTCTGATAAATCTGGTGAAGGAATATCTCAAAAAATTAAAGAGAACACTCCTAAGTAAAAGATTGCTTCTATTTTGGTGCATAGGAGTCTTAATGTGCCACCCACTCGAGTTAAACTTCTACCGCTTCACAACCTTTTACATCATTGGACTGGCCATTTATTTGTCCACCTTTACAATAATTTGGGTAGTAATCTCGATAAAGGACTACACGTTCATCAAAACATTCATCAAAAATTGGATAATTGGCTCCGCAATAGGATTCCTCGTCAAAATCATTATCGTAAGAGAAATCTACGAAATCGCCCCCTTACTCATCGTATCAATCCTATTCTGGGGCCTACTCTACACCACCATCAACTACACCATAGTAAAATACATATCAAAAAGGCTCGGCTAGAACCAAACATAGAAAGTATTAGGGCGTAAAAAGTATGCGGTGCAAGCCGCTTAGGGAATGTCTTCGGATGGGGCTTTGCGTTGTCTTCTTGTGTGTGGTTTAGGGTCTCCCCACTTATTCCTCCTTCACACTTTTTTCAGCGTAGAACAGGATTTTCATGAATCAGTCCACTTTTATACCCTTTTTGTAACATTCACTGGAAAATTGTGGTGCATAAATAGAGAAAAACAAGAAAAAAGGTAGACCAATCCCAGGAGTGAAATAAACAGCCAACAAGTGGAGGGAAAAAATTGAGAGCAATTCTAGACAACTGGTTCACAGCACAAAAAGAAGAAACAAAACACTACTGTCAAGTATGCGGCACACCCCTCAAAACCAGCGAAACACAAAACAGCGAAACACAACTCTGCCCAAAACACAAAGACCTAAGCCAACCCAACACACTACTAATAGATGGAAAACTGTTCAAAGCCACCTTCAAAACACTGCAAAGAATACTCAAAAAACACAACACCCGCCAACTAACACTCCAGGTAAGCAGAGACGGACTACACATCCAATACCTAGACCCCTCACACGTGAGCCTCACAAAAATACACCTGTACGTTAAAGCATTCAAAGCACTCAACATAGACTACACTCAACCCAAAACCCTCACAATAAACGTGGATGAACTTAAGATACTCCAGAAGATAGAGGAAAAAGACGAAATCCTAATCCATTTCGGTGAAGAAAATATCCAACTATCACTCCTAGGAAAAAACTATAACCACAGCCTGTCTGAAAAGTCCTTTTATTTAGAGCTACTCCACAACCCCCTAGAGGAAATATCCGAGCCACAGCTAAAGTTCCAAGCGACAATCCAGATTAAAGCCAGTGCCCTAATACAAGCACTCCAAAAAATAAAAAACCAAGCAAACAGTGAAAACACCTACTTCGAATGCGCCCCTAACACATTCCAAATATACGCCCACGATTATAATAATAACAAATTATCGGAAAACTTTAACAAAACCATGCTACTCAAAATCCAAGCAGAAAATGATGTTAGCAGTATGTACAACTCAGACTACATACTCACACTTTTTGATGGGCTAAAACAGTACATAAACAACATACAAATACACTACTCAAACAACACGCCCATATTAATCACAGCCAACCTAAGCAAATCAAAACATGAAAACCATCATAGTTACCTAGGACATGTAAAGTATTATCAAGCCCCTCGCGTATTACACATATAAAAATCATCTTTATCCTCTTTTTATCATTTTTTGGGAGTCATTTTTTTATTATTTTATTTTAAAGGAGCATATATTTCATAAAATCCTAAAATTTAGGGCTTCAATTGATCACTCAGTCTACTCAAGCTTATGGTTTCAGAAGCAGGCTCTATAAGAGGATTAATTCTTGTTTAGACTAGGGCAGATTATAGGCAAGCTTTCATAGGTCACCTAAAGTCATCCAGCGGGTTCAAAGTGGTCATTGGCGGGATATCGGTTGGGAAAGGTGGTGGGTGCGATATTGAAATGATCATAACTTTAGATACTGCGGGACTTTAATTTCCATTCATAAAAATACTGCGAACCTCTTGTGGCCTATGGTATTTCTCCTTTTGGGATTATTGAGGTAGTAATTAACTCTTTTCTATTTTCGTCCCATCTGCCAATTATAACTTTATTTTTGTTGTAAGCCAAGATATCATATCGTCTTAGGGTTCTGAATAGATAAGAAACTGGGTCGCTCACATCTTCTGGGGATAGAATGATGGCTTTAATGGGATTTGCAACTTTGCTGTATCCTATTAGTTGGGAAATATCTCTTAAAGTTATGGGCCGTAGTTTGCACTCGACAAAGGCCAGTTTTGCTGTATCCCCCTTTATAATTACCCCCGTGATGTCTACTTTTATTTCATAGCTTTGAAAGTCGGGGAAGTATATATGAAAATTTTTTTGAACTAGGAATTTAGACAAAATTTGTGCGTGTGTGTCATAAACCTTTATGTCATATTTTTTATATTCACTTTTTAATAAATTAAGGAGCCATTCTTTGATGTCTGGATACATCTCTTTTTCGTTTCCATATGGCATGCTCCATTTCACTCCGTTGATTTTCTAAGCTGGAGGCTCCGTTTTTTCGCAGCGGACACAACCCAAGTCGCAGCAAATTTGCCAGTATGCATCGTAGTGCTTTCCTCTTATTCTTTGAGGCAGTTTATCAGATTCTTCTTCAGGATGATTTTGTTTTTCACGGATACGTGTTTTTGGAGGAGAGCAAAAGTTAGATTCAGAGAATTTCTCTTTATTGTACTGAGCCAATTCCTCCAAAATTTCTTGTTTATGCCTTATGTAGAAGCCGATTTTAAGAAAATCTTCGGCATAAACTCTTATCTGGTGTTCTCGCGCCCAAGCATCCCTTTTGTTCTTATTATAGTCTTTAAGAGCCGGGTCTCTTATGTTTGGATGTCCCCAAGTAATGTTTCTAACAGGGACTCCCAGCCCGTCTTGTAATAGGTAGCACATTTGCACAGGTAAGATCCAATTCTGGTTTAAAACATCTAGATAAATTCTACATTTACCTGCTTCGTCCCTATTTGAGAATCTTGCCGATCCAGCTACATCTGCGAAACCTCTAACGAACTCTTTTTTAATTTGAGGCTCTGCATCAATAATTGTTTTTGGTACTTCAAATTCAGCAAAAGACATTTTATTATTTAGAATGAGTTTTATGTTCCTCCAGAAAAGTGTATTTCTTAAGGATTCGATAATTAACTTGATAGAGTACCTCTCCTCGACTTGCCTGACTCTCGAATCGGTCAACTCCTCGACTCTACTTACAACATCAATCAAACTTACCTTGATACTATCTTTTTGGGTAATTTTCTTCTGGATACCAACTGCTATCAATCCTTTAAAGGGAAATTCAATGATTATCTCTCTTGTCCGAAATTCCCTAATAAACCCTCTTGAAGTCCAAGTAAATATGCAACATCCTCATCAATGTAATCCTCAATCATTTTGGGCTCCCTATTTTACGA
>JAHAWU010000097.1 GCA_018383815.1 Candidatus Jordarchaeia archaeon
TGTTTTTTCAGAATAAAAATAGTTATTTCATTATTAATATTTATATAAAAAATTTAAAATAATTCTTTTTTATATATTTTTCCCCTCTAACAAGGCTATTCTCATATTATTAGTTAAACTAATTTTTTTGTCTTAATTTCTAATATAAGTAAAAAATTTTTTTGAATTTTCTTAATTCCCCTTGTATAAAGCCTTTTTCTCCCTTTTTTGGTTCACTTCGGCATTTGCCGTTGTAATATACAATTGTAAATAGATAATCTTATATAAGTGAAACAAAAATTTTAGAAGAAAGTCCAATCTAGGAAGGAGGACTTAAAAAAATGGGAGCAAAAAAGGTAACCTTCGCAAGAGATGCAACAGGCTTAGTACGTGAAATTGGATGGTTCACCGCCCTATCCATAGTGCTGTGCAACGTCATCGGCGGAGGAATTAACAAATACTCAGTAAACACGCCCGCTGCGTTACCACTAGCCAACGTACCACTTGCATTCGCCATAGGCGCAATACCTGCAATATCTGCTGCAGTAGTCTTCGCCCTGTTCGGAGTAGCAATGCCCCGATCCGGCGGCGGCTACGTATACATCAGCCGAACCATGAGCCCCTTCATAGGATTCCTAAGCAGCTGGGTCTGGTGGGTATCAGTAGCACTATCTTTCGGCATCATCGCCTTTCTAGACACAGCCTTCCTCGGCTTCGGACTCCAAGTCATTGGACGAGTCCCCACAGATGGACTGTTCCAGATAGGAACCTGGATGCAGTCCAAAGAAGCCGGTATCATAGTGGGAATAATCCTGGTGGTGGTCTTCTACATAGTAACAGTAGCAGGACTAAATATCTTTGGAAAAGTACTAAACGCCATGCTCATCATCTCAGCAATAGGAAGCCTTTTCACAATATTCTACCTAATCACTGGAAACACGGCCAACGCCATGGTCAACTACGCCCTAGCCTACTCCAACCCCATAGACTTCATTACAAGTGGAGGGCTAGACAATGCCCTTACCCGACTATTCAACAACTATTTTGAAGCAGCCATGGCGCATTATTGGAATGGTATCCTTGCCACCACCCCGATGGATGACACCGTCAGTGCGGTAGCACTTCTCACTTGGGCTTATATCGGGTTCACCGCATCCACATTCGTGGGTGGTGAGATGAAAGAACCCAACAGAAACATGATAATCTCTGTAGTCTACGGTACCCTAATAATTGCAGCATACTATATTGGAATTAGCTTCTTGGCGCTAAATACCAGCGGACTTTTCGCAAACGTGTACGTCGTTGCAGCAGGAGCTCAGAGCGACATTACATGGGCCCTCACAATGAACCCCGAATATGCGGGTCTATACGCTGCACTACAAGCCGTGTGGGGTGACAACCTCTCAATGTACCTGGCGCTGATACCTCCGTGGGCCCTTCCCAGTTGGCCGGCTCCTATAGGAACCCAGTTGCCATTCTACGCAACGCTGCAGGTTCCATACGCTTCAGGACCTATTGCGTTCCTAATCGCCATAGCGGGCGCCCTATGGTTGATGAACGACATTCCACCATTCCTGATCACCGCTGCCAGAACCACCTTCGCATGGTCATTCGACAGAACATTCCCAGTGAAGTTCGCCGAGGTTAGCGAGAGGTGGCACAGCCCAGTGTGGGCAACCACACTAGTAGCCATAGTTGCTGTTGCGGGCGTTCTGCTCTCATCACTAGACATCTTCATGGCAGCCTTCGATACTGTGGTTATGGATACAACTATGCTCTGGTTCGGAGCTATGGCGGCAATACTGTTCCCCTACATTAAACCAGAAATCTATGAGAGAGGATTCAAGTGGCAAGTAGGCCGCGTACCGGTCATAACCATTGCTGGCATTATAGCGTTCTTCGGCACAACATTCGTAATATTCGCAGCTATAAGAGCGCTGGCTCTACAGGGCTTCTTGCTTAACGTGTTCGTATTCGGCTTGGGCGGTTTAATCTTCGCAGCGTACTATGCACACAACAAGAGAGTAGGCATAGATATGGCTACCATATATGCCGAAATTCCGCCTGAGTAGTGCGGAAAATCCCCTTTCCTCCTTTTTTTTTAACTTCTGGTATCTACTTCAAGTGCCCCAAATATTTATTTCGAAAAAAGGGAGAAGGTTTTCGTGTCACAGCTATTTTCTGACTGCTTTTTGAAAAAGAGGAAGAAATTTGTGAAAAGCTATTCTGAATTATAGTAGTTTTAGTGTATGAATCCTGGGAAGTAGTATTTTTCTCCGTGAGCGTAGCTTTCGTCTTTTCGGGTTATTCCTTCTTCTTCTAGGGTTTGTAGTACGTTTTGTGCGCGGGTTTTTGGCCAACCTGTTTTTAGCATTATTTCTTCTAGGGTGACGCTTCCGCTCCTGCTTGCTATGCTTAGTACTTCGTTTTGGTCATCGGTGAGTTCTATGGGGAAGAAGCTTATTATTTTTACTCCGCTTTTCAGCTGGCGTGTTCCTGGTATGAGTTTCTTTTTCTCAAGTATTTTTACTGCTTTTTCAATGTCTTTGTTTTCTAGTTTTTGGGCGAGTTTGCCCGTGTTTGTTAGTAGGTAGGCTTCTGCGAAGGTCATTATTCCTCCATTTTCTTTGCGTTTAAGCAGGGCTCTTTGGTAGAGAAGCATTCCCAGTTTTTCGTGGTCGATTTTCGTTCCTATTCCCATTGCTCCCTTTCTGAGTACTTCTTCCTCGGTAATTATTTGGGTGATTATGGATTCTTTGGGTATTCCATACTGTCTTCTGATTCTTTCAATTTCGTCCTGTAGTTTGGGACTTGTGGCTATGATGACTCCATATTTTCTAGCGATTTCTTCCAGTTTCTCTTTTGTTTCTGTTGCGGTTTCCAGATCGCTTTTTATTTCTTCCAATTTGAATTCTGTGGCCTTTTTTTGCATGTACCTTTTTTTCTCCATCCGGTCGCGTAATTCCCGTATCCCCATCTTTTTATGGCTCCTGTTCTACAATTGTCTTATTCTTTGGCGGAAGTCTTTAAACCACCTTACTGCGTCATATTCTATTTTTTTGGCGTCTTCGGAGTCAATCACGAGGTCGGGTGGCTCGTTTTTGAGCCTGTCACGCCATGCGGTTATCTCTTTGTAAACCCAGTAGTTCTTGTCATTTAGTCCTGTGTAGTTTTCCATGAGGAGTATTATGTCGTCCATTATGGGAACTATGTTATCCACCCGGGCATAGTCTCCCAATTGGACGCAGTCTATTAACGTGATGAAGTTTGTTACAAGGTCCGCTGTTTCCGTGGCTAGTTTTGCTGGTGAGAACTTGACTATTTCTAAGGGTATTTCTTCCACTGGCCTCATAACCGTTTCATCGGATTTAACAATTCTCAGCTTCACTGCAGCGTTGGGATAATTTTCTATGATTTTTTCCTGCTCTATAAAATTGGTTAGATCAAATCCTTTTTCTTCCAATTTTTTACGTACGTCAATAATTTTTTGGATGTAGGCTCTCATTTGGCGGCTGTAGGTGGAGGCGTCAATTAAGCCATTATCATAATTTTTACCTAACATGTCTAGAGTGGCTATACATGAGTACAGTTCTGCCTCTAATTCCAACTGTTCTTCCAAATCGTTTTTGGGTTGTTTCTCTCTGGATTTTTCTGCAGTCTTCATTTTTTTATCCTCCATCCTCGCGGATCACTTAGCTGAAAGCTTCTCTAGTTTCTTGTTTACTATGTAAAGTTGTTTCTTATACCTTTTATACAGCTTAGCATACTCGGTTGGACCTACTTCTCCCGCCTCAAATTTCTCTTCTAGCGTTCTAATCAAGTCCTCAATAGCTATTTTCTCACTCTCAACATCCAGAACTTCACGAAAAGCGGGATCTTCAGGAAGAGATGTGGACGCGCTCTCCTGAGCCACTTCTGGCACATTATGAGCGGACAGTCTGCCACGTAGCATGGCTATTTCTTCCTCGCGTTCTTGGAGCAAGCGTCTAAGCTTCTGAATTTCAGATTCCATCCCAGAAACTTCTGAGGTAGCCTCAGAGCTAATCACTTCTCCCTCTTCAGTCTTATCCTCTTTCCCCACAAGTGTTAAAGTTACCTTAGGCGCCTCTTTTCCTAATCTAGCCCGACTTGTTGCTGGGCGTGGAGGGATCCTCGCAAAAGCACCTTTCAAGGTGTTTACTACGTGATAAAGATGGTATTCCGGCCTCCAGTGCTCCAAAATATTCAGTTGCACTCTTCCGGTTTCAATATCTACGTTAGGATGCTCAGTGGGGGAAACCATGTACACTTGGGGGGGATCTACGGGGAATGTGGGCGGAACTCTGATTTCCACCTCAAATTTGAGTCCTCGGAATTCGCCTCTACCGGCGATTTCTCCTCTCCAGCGGGTAAGATCGCCTTTAACTGGCTCAAAACCGCGAGTTCTCTGATACATTAGTTGAGTTTCCCGTGCCAGGGTTAGTTCAAAATTGCTGCTGGACAACGCTTTTAACAGCCCCTTTCACTTTTTCTCTACAGAATATCTGCTAACCTAACATATTAAAACTTTTGATGTGGGCATAAAAACAACCATCTAGCGTAAATTTGCACTTATTATGGAATAATATGTGTGAGTGTTTAGCTAAAATCCAATAGCTAAAATTAATTAAGTGGCCACTATTGCTTTTTGGGATTACTTAATAAGTGTAAAGCGGCTCTTTTAGTTCAAGAGCTGAATTTTGGGTGAAAGTTATGAGTAATCAAATTTTTCAGGCGCTGATTAATGGTTTTAATCAAGTAATCTTCCAGAGGTTAAGCTCAGAAATGGCTCTAAGTATGATTGGCCAGAACATCGCTCGGGGAACCATGGAACACAATGGGAAAAGCGTAGACATAACTCTCATTATGGACGGAGAAAAAATAAACATAATAATTCCAGATGAACGTATTCCCAGAGATGAATGTGAAGAAATAGCAAAGAAAATCTTAGTAGCAATTTACTCCCTCCTGGGCAAAAAAGTGAAACTCGAAGAAATAACGGTAACACGATTAGGATATGCCAGCGGAACCTGCAACTACTGCCTAGTCCTAACTCCTTTAACCTTCAAATGCAAACGCTGCGGCGGATATTACTGTGCCGAGCATAGACTACCCGAAAAACACAACTGCCCATCGGGAAAAACTGAAGAAATTGACAACAGAAACCTGGTCAGAAAAAGGAAAACCTCTAAAAAAAGGGAAGAAATAATTCTCTCCGAAGCACCCTGCGGATAAATGCAAGTCTTTAATTAAAAACTAGCTAAACCAATATACGTGGAAAACATTTACAATTATTAATACGGAGATTAAAAAATTATTACAGAACTCTTACTTTGGAACATAAAAATTTTAATATCATCTAAAACAGCTGTGTTTAATTTTAAATTCCGGATGGATACGCATGGAAAGGGCGCCTAAGGCTGAGGGGTATATTGTCATTGGTGGCAGAGTCTACCCTGCAAATCAAGTGTTACAAGCCCTAATAACTGAAGGCTTCGCAGACATAAAGGTAGAAGAGGGAAGCGTCCTAATAATTGGTGGCACTCGCATACCTCCTATATTTAAAAGTCCACAAGAACAAGCAATGGCAACCACCTGTTACGGCAGCTTGGCCTACTGCTGCAGTCTAGATAAAACCTGCGAAAACAGAGATAGAGCCCTAGAACTACTGGGCTTATCTAAAGAAGATTACTTTCGATTAAAAACATACTTGCATAACAAATTCATAGAATACTCGAAGGGTCTGGTTATTAACGAACTCGAACCCCGATACTACGAGCTCAAAGAATCCGCCAAACCATACCCCTACCGCAATAAACCAATCACATCATCAGACCTATTTGAAAACACAGAAGATTCCGGACACAACCCAATCCTAAACACCAAAGAAAAAGGAAGCTACACCGCAGAATACATATCCGACCTTTTTAACCACTCTGAAGAAATGAATCAAAATGAATCAAGCAATCCACAAAGCCACCGAAGCACCACACTATTCTCAACAAACGATGATGAATTCTCCTTCTGCATATATTGCGGTTCGAGGCTACCCCCTAAAGCAAGGTACTGCAAAAAATGTGGAAAACCAGCGGTATAGACTTCGGCAGAACCCAACAATAAAAACTTTATACTAAACTTTTAGTTACCTTCCCTTCACGTCTATTGCTTCTCCGCCTTTAACATTAATTTAATTAAAGTTGTAATAGCTTCTTTCAGACCGACGGATTCTGGAGCCACGGTACCTATGACCGGGACATTGCGTGAAACTCCCATCTTTTTTCTAACTTCCTCTGGGCTTAAGGCTCCTACCAAATCCTGCTTGTTGGCGAGAATAACAACAGGCACCTTCTTTGGAAGCTCCTTCCTTATTCTCACCAGAATATTTTTCGCTAGGTCCACATTTTCAGGAGAAGTACTATCTACAACCAACAAAATACCTGCGCTCCCCTTAGCTAAAATCTCTTGTAAAAATTTGAACCTCTCTTGTCCCGGTGTTCCAAAAATCTTCAAATCCAAAAAATTGACTTCCTCATATCTAGAACCAAAATCAAAACCAACAGTTGTCTGAAGCGCATCTATACTTACTGCGTCTTTGCAGAGTTTACTTACCACTGTACTTTTTCCAGAAGAATAAGGTCCCGTGACCAAAATTTTAACAACTCGGGGTTCCTCAGCCATACCAGTTCGTCTCCCGTACCTTTTTGTGAACCTAGTGTATTTCTGAATCTGAACCCTTCTCAATTTATAATATTAATGCCTCTCCATTTATAATATTTCGCCTTGGAAATCTAGTTGGGATACCCTTTTGGGGTTAAATTTTCACAATAATTAATCTTCCACACAATTAGGGGATATTTCGCTGATGGTTTTGACACCCAAATTCGAGAAGTTTTCATTGGTGTAATAATTGCGGATATTTAATTTGTAACTATTTTGTTTAACTTCGTTTAAAACCACCTAAATATTTAATTTCTTAAAATACTAATACTTCTTTCGTGCAAATTCAGATTTCGAAAAGTAAATTCTGTCAGGATCGTGGCAGGACTTAGTCTGGCATGGTGCGAAACACATTTACCCCCCACTATTCTTAATATTAACTTCGAGAGATTTATTGGGTAAATACTGCTTTACGTTTCTATCAAATGAGTCTGAGCTGGTTGTTTTGACAGAGAATGGGAAAAGGAGGCTAAAGCTGCATTGGATAGGATAGTTCTGGTATCAGTGCTACTCTTCAGCGAGTTGATGAGCGTAGCAGAGATGGTAAATACCCCCAATGCCAGCTCTAGATTCAAATCTTGTGTGGAAAAAGTGGTAGAGAAACACCCCGAGGTTTTAAGGGGTTTTAATGTTAAATGGTTAGATCTTAATGCATTTATCATTCTGGATAATCTGTCAAAGATAGACGAGGAAGGGGAAAGACGTGAAAAATGCAAAGAGGCTCTTTTTGACCTGCTCCAAAGCTCCATATTATGCGGTGAAGAACTAGGTATGGAATTCAACGACTTGGACAAACCTGCTTTCATCTATAATGTTAATCATCCGTTGTTAGAACAGTATGACCTTGCTAAGGGCGTTGTGCATGATAAATTAGTATGGTTTAAAAAAGAGAAAATCAGAAGGGAAGAAAACAAGAATAAAACAATTGTTTCATTGAAATGTAGGGATCGGTTGGAGTCTGCAAAAATCCCAAAACAGATTTTAAGCGGTGTGATAGAGCCCCCAAACCCAATTCATAAAAAATTTTCAATAAACTCTATTAGTAGCGTTTTGAATGAACCACTGGGAACTGATTCATTGGCAAGGGAGGTTTCCGGTTCACAAAATGTCGCTATAATCGTAGACTATGATTCTCTCCCCACCACAAGCGACATCCTCAAACTTGTTCTTAGCGACCTAAAAAAAGCGCAAATACCTCAAATTAACATGGTGGTAGCCTGTGGACTTAACAAACCAGATCCAAAGTCTATAAATAAGATTTTTGGTAGTAAAATTTTGGAAAATTACAGTATTACTTTTCATGATGCTCTGGACGAAGATAACCTAACGGAAGTTGGTAGAACACTCTCTGGAGCCAGACTGAAGATAAACACAAAAGTGATGGACGCCGATTACCGCATAGCCATTGGCTCCATACATCCTCATCCTTACTCAGGATTTACAGGGGGTTACCAAACAATCTTACCTGGAGTCGCTGGGGCAGAGGCAATCGTGTGCAACCAACTCAGGGGAACACTTTTGAATAGCAGAATAGGCTTTACTGAGAAAAACCCCGTGTATAAAGATTTACAAAGTGTAGCTCCACTTTGCAGCATTGACTTTATAATAAACACCATTGTTGACTGTGAAGGTAACATCGTAGATTTAGTCGCCGGAAACCCCGAAGAGGCCTACCCCAAAGGGATAGACCTATCAAGAAGGCTCTACGCAACTAAAGTAGATGGTAGAGTAGAAATGGTAATATTAGCACCGGGGAAACCCTATGATCAAGATTTTTATTCGAGCTTGCAATCAATAGGAACAATAAAACACCTCCTCACCCCCCATGGTTTAACTGTTCTGGTTGCAGACTTGAACCGTAAAGATTCAAGAAAACTCGGAGAAGCTATGGCTCTCAAACACCATGAATTTCTTAATATGGTCTATAAAGACCCAAAGTCCCTCCTAATAAGAAATATCCTGGAGTTTATGGGAAGGAACCTCATACTTGTTTCTAGGAAGATCTTAAAAAATATTGGCAGGCTTCCCATCATCAATGTGAATAACTTGAGCGAGGCAATAGACCAAGCAAATCGAATAATTAAACCCTCCTCCATACTGGTAGTTCGTGAAGCGTGGAATATAATACCTGAGTTCAAAAATGGAGAACGCCCCTTCTCCGCCGACTTCTAAACGGGATCTTTTATAATCGCTACAATATAAATTCTAGAAGCATTTTATGGTTCTCCTTTTCAGTACCATGTGGTATACTGTTTGGTCTATAGCGGTTTCAGAAATATCGGAGCAGTAATCAATGATTCTTTCAAGGTGTATAATAATTACCTTGCTTTCTGGAAACTCTTTTTCCAAAATTCGTAGCTCCCTTTTAAGGTTAGATCTCTGTTCCAAAATCTCAAAGGCCTTCTTCAAGTTTCTATTAAAGAAAACATCAATGAGTGAATTATATACTTGGTTAGCCTTTTCCGCAAACTTGGACAAATTCTCATTGATTGCTCCACCAGCCAGAATCTGCTCAGCTATGGCTACTGCGTGATCTGCTATTCTTTCTATGTATCTGGTTATATGGCTATAATGCAGCCCTTCTATGGGTAATATGTTTAATTCTCGAGCAAGCGCGGGATTCTCAAGTATGAGGTGAACCATCCTCTGAATCAACCAATTATACCTATCAACATCATCATCACGGTTAATGATTGCCTGAGCCTCTTTGCGATCCCCTGTCCTTATTATCCTCACCACACTTGTGAGAATGTAACCCGTGGTGTTAAGCAGTCTCTGAATTATAGGTTTTATAGATGTCCCCTCGCTTATGTCTTTAATTACAATGGATTTGTCGGTTTCATCTACAACTTCTACCCCTATCATATTTCTTACGTAGCTTTCTATATTCTCTCTGAATTCAAGAGAAATTTCCTTTGTAGATATTATACTAAATTGATCCAGCCCCACTATATATCCTGCAAGCAATATTACATTAGCTGTATGCGAATTACAGTCTTCAACATCAAAAACACCGCTCAATTTCTGCTTGTAGGCCTCCATATTTGAGAATATTAATAGACTTCCATCCTCCAACTCCTGAATAACTACCTCGCTTCCACCTCTTATTTTAGCCTTTGCACACCAGTCCTTAGGCAAATAGACGTAGAAGGACCCCTTAACCTCTTGAATTTTTCTTGACTCCATACCATAAACACCTACATAAGGATACACATGTATCCTTATGAATCTTTAGGAAAATATTAGTATAGCATAAAATTAGATGTCCATGCGAAAAGATGGAAGAAAATGGACAGGAAATGGTAGCATTAAACTTGCCCCGCAAAAAAATTGTACTAATTACAGTGCTCATACTAGCAATGGCGGCTGTTTCAATGTTCATTATTTATCCTGTACTTTACATTAAACCTCAAGCAGATTTACAACAGAGTCTAGGCCTATATACTGGACAGTCTTCAGACACCATAAATATAGCAGGTTCAACAACAGTCTTGCCGATAACACTTGCCGAAGCGCCACTCTTTCACGCGGCAACGGGGATTAATGTTCAAGTATCTGCCGGGGGCTCAGGCTTAGGGTACAGTAATGTTATTGACAGAATTTCACCCATAGGAGCTGTTTCCCGCTCTCCTAAGAGCAGTGAAATTACTAGAGCTTCTGCAAATGGCGTAACACTCCACCTCAATGCCGTGGCACTCGACGCTATCTGCATAATCTGGAACATCCCCGGGCAAGTAAACTTGAAACTGACTAAAGAGCAAGTAGTAAACATATACAGTGGAGTCTACACTAGATGGAACCAGGTTAACTCAAGTTTGCCTGCCGAAATAATATGGGTCATTGGTAGAGAGCCCAACTCTGGAACCCGCGAATCCTTCGAAAAACTCTTCGGGGTCAGTGCAACTAAGGTAAACCAAGAAGTAACCAATAATCAGGACATGGTATTCTCAGTTTTAAGTACCCCCTACTCCATAGGGTATTGCAGCTTTGCTTATACCCAGTACGTAAACACTGCCGAGATTGCCGGAATCAACGGAACATTTTACGCTCCAACAAGAGATAACATCAGAAATGGAAATTATCCTGCCACTAGGGAACTTTACTATGTAACTAACGGGGTTCCAACTCCAGGGTCCATTGTTGATATGTACCTTAAATTTGTGTTGAGTCCAATAGGTCAAAGCGCTGTTGAGGCTGCAGGCTACGTGGCAATCGTGTAGCCCACATAATAAATGTGAAACTGGAATATACGTAATGGGTGATGTGATGATTCTTGGAAAACGTTTACGGGAAATTCTCAAAAACATTGTTTCCCGCTTTATGAAATTTGGGCCTCCCAGAATCGACACACTGCAACTAAAGGTCGTGGAGCTCCTCAAGAGAGTTTTCTCCCCCGAAGGACTCACTGGTCTCTGTGCTTTTTCTAGTTTTATCGTCACAATTCTCATTCTTTTCTTCCTAGTACAGCAGGGGCTTCCCATTATTCGGGAGATGGGCTATTGGCAGTATGGGCTGTACGTTACTCTTTTTCTTAAGGAATTGGGTTTATCTGACTATCTTTGGCTTCATGCTTTAATTCAGGCAAATGGAAACATTGTTATTGGTTTTGTAAACTTTGTTTCAGGCTCAACTTGGGATCCAAGCCGCTACGAATTTGGAATTTTACCGCTTATAGCGGGAAC
The DNA here is from genome assembly GCA_018383815.1 of Candidatus Jordarchaeia archaeon. Classification (GTDB taxonomy): domain Archaea; phylum Asgardarchaeota; class Jordiarchaeia; order Jordiarchaeales; family Jordiarchaeaceae; genus Jordiarchaeum. The sequence goes on from JAHAWU010000097.1 coordinate 11,397, forward strand.
CATTACTGTCGTTGGCGGTGCTCTACTTATAGCTGTTCCCATTGGTATTCTCTCCGCAATTCACCTGTCGGAGTACTGCCCCCCAAAAATTAGAAATGTCGTAAAGCCAGTCATTGAACTCCTAGCAGGTATACCCTCTGTAGTTTATGGTTTTGTAGGACTCGCAGTCCTTGTTCCCCATCTTGCTAATATCTTTAATCTTAGATCTGGTCAGACAGCCCTCGCGGGGGCAATTATCCTCTCAATCATGATTCTTCCCACCATTGTTTCCATTAGCGATGATGCAATAAGCTCTGTTCCCAAATCTTACAAAGAAGCTTCGTTCGCCCTTGGAGCTACACACTTCCAAACAGTACGTAAAGTTCTTCTACCCGCTGCTATTTCCGGAATTACTGCAAGCATTATTTTGGCTGTTGGTAGGGCGCTTGGGGAAACGATGGCTGTGCTTATGGTTTGCGGAGGCGTAGCAAACATTCCCCCCTTATCCTTGGAACTTTTCTTTACCTCTGTTAAACCTATGACTGCCGCCATAGCGGCAGAGATGGGGGAAACTGCAGTGGGAACTCTGCACTACAGTGCCCTCTTCGGTGTTGGACTGGTGCTTTTCATAATTACCTACATTGTTAATTTTATAGCCGATACAGCCAACGCCAGATTCAAAAAGAAATTTGGAGGAGTGAGGTAATGAAGGCGGAAAAGGAGTTAACCGCTGTTACTAAGGGAGTGGGTCTAGGCGAGATACTTTTCAGTATTCCCACTCTCCTAATTTTAGCTTCGTTCATCCTAATTATGGGTGTAATTATAATTAACGGTGCACAGGTAATTAACTGGGAGTTTATAACTGGCACACCTGGAGCAAGGATGCTCTATGGAACGCCACTAGGTTTGCCGCTCTCTTATGGGGGGATACTTCCCATGATATTTGGAACTCTTGCTCTGGTATCGGGAGCTATCTGCATAGCTGTACCCTTAGGAATTCTTTCAGCTATCTACATTAATGAGTACCTGCACGAAGGACGACTGAAATCTTTCATAATCCAGACCATCAGTAACTTGGCAGGTGTTCCCTCAATAGTGTTCGGTCTCTTCGCATTCGCCTTCTTCTGCAAACAGTTAAACTTTGGAGTCTCTCTCTTATCAGGCTGGCTTGTGCTAGGATTCATGGCTCTCCCCATAATAGTTAAGTCAACAGAAGAAGCCTTAAAGACCATACCGAAAAGCTTCCGAGAGGCAAGCCTAGCCCTAGGAGCCACAAAGTGGGAAACCATCACCAAAACTGTTCTACCCGTAGCAGCCCCCGGAATCTCCACAGGCACAATACTTGGGATTGGGCGGGTCGCCGGCGAGACTGCCGCCATACTCTTCGCGGCAGCCGTCTTCTACCAAAGCAGCCTTTACCCCACAAACATCTTCCAGCCGGTTATGGCCTTAACATACCACCTTTACTATGAGGCGACAACAAGCCCTTTCGCGGCAGTAAATAGACCCTACGAGTTTGGAACAGCTCTGGTACTTGTGGGCCTAGTTCTTCTGTTCGTCATTTTTGCAATGTATATACGAAATAAAGGTTTAAAAAGGAGGAAAGGTTGGTGAAAAAACAATGGTATCTGTGTTAAACAAATTATCAACACTCAATAATAGAGAAAATAGGACGGTTAAAGAAAAAAGGGCTAGAACAAGGGACGTTAAAATAGAGGTTAAAAACCTAAATCTATGGTTTGGTAAAAATCATGTCCTGAAAAACATAAACCTAAAAATATTAAAAAATAAGGTTACAGCAATAATTGGCCCTTCAGGGTGTGGTAAAACCACATTAATAAGATCGTTCAATAGGATGGTTGATCTTGATGGGGCTAGGGTTGAGGGAGAAGTGCTCCTTGACGGCGAAAACATCTATGATTACGGAGCTAATGTGGTAGCCATCAGAGAAAAGGTGGGGATGGTTTTCCAAAAACCTAATCCCTTCCCCATGTCCATATATGATAACGTTGCCTATGGTCCCAGAATTCACGGAGTAAACAACAACAAAGAATTGAACAAAATTGTGGAAGATAGTTTAAAAATGGCTGCACTATGGGACGAAGTTAAAGACAGGTTAAATGTAAACGCATACGAACTCTCTGGCGGTCAGCAGCAAAGACTCTGCATCGCTAGAGCACTATCTATAAATCCGGAAGTCCTGTTAATGGATGAACCGTGCTCAGCGCTTGACCCCATCGCTACCTCAAAAATCGAAGACCTTATATGGGATCTTAAAGAAAAAATCACGGTTGTTATAGTAACCCACAACATGCAGCAAGCAGCGCGAGTTTCTCAATACACAGCCTTTATGTATCTAGGCGAACTTATAGAATATGATGAAACCGAAAAAATTTTCGAAAACCCTAGCGAAGAACGCACAAGGGATTACATAACAGGGAAGTTCGGCTAAAGGAAGGATAGCTTTGAAGGAAGAAACCTTAAAATCCGAAAAGAAAATGTTGAGGCTACGTTACCATAACCAGTTAAAAAAATTAGCAGATATGGTCATCGATATGGGTGAGCTGTCAATTGTGACAGTTCGGGAATCTGTAAACGCTCTCAAAAAACAAGACGTAGACCTAGCTCAAAAGGTTTTAGAGATAGAAAAGAAGGTTGACGACCTGGAATTTGAAATAGAGAGAATCTGCATGGAACTATTAGCACTTCAGCAACCCATGGCGGAAGACTTACGCTTTATTGTAACCTGCTTAAAAATCATAACGGACATAGACCGAATGAGCGACTATTCTGGAGACGTTGCAGAAATAGCCATAAAAACAGCTGGAAAACCCTTTTTCAAGCCCCTAATAGACATTCCCCGCATGTCAGAAATCACACAGGGAATGATAAGGAAATCCCTAGACGCATTCATTACAAGAAGAGTCGATAATTTAATGAAACTCTCAGAGGATGACGACCTAGTAGACGGCCTCTTCGAACAAATATTTAGAGAACTAATCACTCTAGTGATAGAGAAGCCAAGCGGAATATCTGACGCCGCCTACCTTCTCTTCGTGGCAAGATACCTGGAAAGAATAGCAGACCACTCCTGCAATTTGGCAGCAAGGATCTACTACATGGTCACAGGTAAAAGAGTTAAAATAAAATAAGACAAATACAGGAGTTTCAAATAAGTTTAACCTTTATAAATTGTTTCTGAAAAAAGTCTCCGATTCAAGGTGATAGGTCAAAAATTAATTCTCAAAACAAGTAGAATCTAATGAATAAAACTTAAATTAAAGCATAAATGTGTAAACATGTCACCAATCACAATCTATAAAAAATTGGTGGAAATAAACAATGACAATAACCGATCTACTACAAGAGAGACAAGTAAAATTCCTACTCTTCGGAGGAAAAACTAGCCACGTTTAACTAGTTCCTCAAAAGGAGGAGTGGGAAAGACCAGTTGCTCGGCTGCGGCGGCCATTTGGGCAGCGGAACATGGATTCAAAACCCTAATTATTAGTACGGACCCCGCCCATAGCTTGAGTGATAGTTTTGACCAACATATAGGTCCGGAAATTAAGAAAATTAAGGGAGTGAAAAATCTCTACGGACTAGAGATCGACCCACATAAAGCTTTTGAGGATTACAAGAAAAATCTGGAGCAAGGCGATTTTTCCGAGCCTCAGGCCCAATCACTACTGGAGAGCATGGGGGGCTTAACCGGTATGACTCCTCCA
>JAHAWU010000099.1 GCA_018383815.1 Candidatus Jordarchaeia archaeon
CTCACACCTACGCAGTCTACCCCACAACCATTTGCGAAAACCGAGTTAAACATGCACGTAAGAGCCCCAGACGAGTGGATCTCACCCATCTCGATTCAATTTTTCGAACAGCATTGGCGGCGGTCTCCGCCAAGAGGGGTTCAAAGTAAGGTGACTCGTGGTCCTCGGGATTCTCGGTGATTACGAGGGATGAGAAAAGCTTGTAGGTACAGCCCACCATGGCTATCATCTTCTCATATCCCCTCCCCTTGTGGTTCTTCTTGCAGTCGTTCTCCCAGTTCTGCTTCATAGATGTCGGCAGGCCTGTGCCGTCTGGACCGAATACGTGTTCCTTTTCCTTCACGGGCTCTTGGGTGAGCCTAAATATCTCCCGGAGTATGAGCACCACTAGGGGGTCCTCGTAGGCTCGCTCTATGGTCTTATAAGAGAAGCTGTTTCTGATCCCCATCTTCTCCATGAAGAGTTTCACCAGCCCTTCCGCTGTGCGGTTCGAGACACAGAAGTACTGCTGCATGAGCACCGCCTTAGCAAGATCGGAGGGAGGGTTCTGAGGTCTTCCCGGACCCTTTTTGAGCACCTCGTCTAAGCCCAGCCTCAGCGCGGCCTCGTCCACGATGTCCCTTATGAGGAGGAGCATGTCGTTTATCTCGTTTATCTGGGCCGAGTCGTACCTGCTCCAGTCGATCTCCTTCTCCTCTCTTGGAACATACTTGAACTCGTCCTTTTTGAGCTGCTCTATCAGCCTGTTGAGCTGCTCTTGCTTCTCGTTCTTCACTTTTAGCCACCTCATATAATATTTATCCGCCAGGTTTAAATATTTTACGTGTATTATTTACACTTATGATGGGTAAGCTTATCGCCTTCCGGGTGTACCGGAACAACGACCAGAAGACAACGAACAGGTTCTGCCAGAGGTTCTACGGTCAGGATGTGACCTCTCACGGTGGGAAGTACCGCTCCCACAAGCAGGGGTTGCTGGAGGAGATTCCCCACGTGAAGCTCATAAGGGGTGTGATCATCGTAGCGGAGGAGGACGCGAAAAGGGTGATAGATTTCCTCAAAGAGTATAACGCCGAAATACACGTGAGAGAGGTCGTCCTGACCCCCAGCGACGAACAAGCCTTAAAGAAAAAGAACTAAACTAATTTTGTCCCAAAGCCGTACTATGCGAAACCTTTATTATACTCGAACCATTGTTAACAATTGTAATCCCAAATATTCTCTGAAAAAGAAAATCACCAGTACCGAGTGGGGAAAAGTTAAGGAAAAGAGATAACAAATCATTAACCGTTTTGGAATAGATGGGGACGAAAAAAATGAGAAAAGAAAAAATTCCCATTCAGGGAATGCATTGCGCAACATGTGCTGGAACAATAGAGAAGGCGCTTTACGAGCTGGAAGGCGTTTCTAAAGCAGATGTAAGTTTAGGTTCTGAAAGTGCCACCGTTGTCTTTGATGAAAACAAGGTTACCCTAAGCTCTATACATAACCAGATAGCTAAATCTGGTTACGACGTTAAAAGGGAAAAAGTGAGACTAAAGATAGCTGGAATGCATTGCGCAACCTGTGTTCAAGCCGTTGAGAATGCCTTACTAAATGTGGAGGGTGTACTCTCAGCAGAGGTTAGTTTAGGTTCTGAGAGCGCCATTGTCACCTACACCTCCCCAGCCACTATTAGTGACATGAAAAAAGCGGTTAAAGAAGCAGGATATCGGGTAGTGAATGAATACTCCGAGAAGGCAGCCGCAAAGGAACTCACAAAGCAAAAACGAATCTTTATATTTATACTTTTACTTACTATTCCTGTGGCTCTTGGAAGTATGGCGGACTTGCTTCCCTTCCCCGTTCCAGAAATAATGCGGAACCCCATACTTCTGTTTCTCCTCGCCACTCCAGTGCAGTTTGTTGGGGGCTACCAGTTCTATAGGGGTTCATACTATTCTCTTAAGAATAAGACTGCAAATATGGATGTGCTAATAGCCATGGGCACATCGGTAGCCTATTTCTACAGCGTATTTGCCACCTTCATAATTCCCGGACAATTATACTACGATACTTCGTGCTTTATACTACTGTTCATTTCTCTGGGAAAGCTTCTGGAAGCCATAGCTAAGGGAAGAACCAGCGAGGCAGTAAAGAAGTTAGTACAGTTACAAGCCAAAACCGCTACTATACTCCGAGACGGGAAGGAAGTCGAAGTACCCATAGATGAGGTCGTGGTGGGGGATATTCTAGTAATTAAGCCCGGAGAAAAAATTCCCGTGGACGGAATTGTGGTGGAGGGTTATTCCACTGTAGACGAATCCATGATCACGGGGGAGCCAATACCCGTTGAGAAGAACAAAGGAGACCCCGTTATAGGCTCCACAATTAACAAAAATGGCTACCTGCGGGTGGAAGCAAAAAAGGTTGGCAAGGACACCATGCTTTCCCAAATAATTCGCATGGTGGAGGAGGCTCAAGGCTCAAAGGCCCCCATCCAGAGTTTAGCTGATAAGGTGGCCTCAATTTTTGTACCAGCCGTTATCCTCTTAGCTTTGGGAGCATTCCTATACTGGGTAACCATAGGTCAAAAGGATCCCCTGTTCTCAATGTTAATACTGGTCGCAATCCTAGTTATTTCCTGTCCCTGCGCCCTAGGACTGGCTACCCCAACCGCCATAATGGTGGGTACAGGTAAAGGAGCAGAAGCCGGTATACTCATTAAGGGCGGCGAAGCCCTAGAAAAAGCATACAAAATTGACACTGTGGTTCTCGACAAGACCGGAACCATAACCAGAGGCGAACCAGAAGTAACAGACATAGTGGGAGATGTGCTAGAAATAGCAGCTGCGGCGGAGAAGAAATCTGAACATCCCTTAGCCGAAGCCATAGTAAGAAAGGCTGAGGAATATGGAATAAAAATCCCCGAGGTGAAAGATTTCTACGAGTATCCTGGGAAGGGAGTGAAGGCGAAACGTAACGGAATGGAAATACTGGTGGGAAACAAAAAACTGGTCAAAGATGAGAAACTGAGAAACAGTTATGAAAAACAGGCACGAAAACTTGAGGAGATGGGTAAAACAGTACTATTCGTAGCAGAAAATGGAGAAGTGAAAGGATTAGTAGCCATTGCTGACACCCTAATGGAAAACTCTATGGAAGCAATCCAAGAACTAAAAAACATGAACCTAGAGGTAGTCATGATAACGGGCGATAATCAGAAAACCGCCCAAGCCATAGCCAGCCAGGTGGGCATAGACCGAGTGCTAGCCGAAGTACTGCCAGAGAAAAAGGCAAAAGAAGTGAAAAAACTCCAAGACGAGGGAAAAATAGTAGCCATGGTGGGCGACGGAATAAACGACGCACCAGCCCTAGCACAGGCAGACGTGGGAATCGCCATAGGCTCAGGAACCGACGTGGCAATAGAAACCGGCGACATAGTCCTCATAAAACACGACTTGAGAGACATCGCATCAGCCATAAGCCTAAGCAAAAAAACAGTGAACAAGATAAAGCAAAACCTGTTCTGGGCCTTCATATACAATATTATAGCCATACCCATCGCAGCGGGAATACTCTACCCCCTACTGTTACCCCCCGCCCTAGCAGCGGCGGCAATGGCAATGAGCTCAGTCACAGTTGTGACGAACTCACTCTTACTCAAAAGATTCAACCCCCAAAAAAAGAAAAATAAAAAGGGAAAAAGAAAAAGGAGGAGAAAAAATGTCCAAAGCTATAGATCCCGTGTGCAAAATGGAAGTAGACCCAAAAACAGCCAAATATAAGAGCGAATACAAAGGCAAAACCTACTATTTCTGCGCTCCCGGCTGTAAGAAATCTTTTGATGAGAACCCCAAAAAGTTTGTAAAGTAAGAAACAATCCGAAACTTCACTTTCGCTCCCTTTAATTACTTTTTATTTGCTATGAAAAATATTTTTCATGCTTTGTCTAAGAAGCGAAGCTTATGTATGTTTTTTAGGCTATTCCATGTTTCTCTTTTTTTGAAAAAGTTTTTAGAAACACTTAAAACCTCATCAAAAACTGTTTCTACACCCTTTTGTTAGCGGAGGATTTCTTTTGGCCGATGCTTACGAAAAATTATGGATGATAATGAACAACTGGTTTATGAAGCTTCCCAAACAGAAAGAGATTTTTGAGATTCTCAAAAGAATGTTCACACCCCAAGAGGCAGAGTTCCTTTCCTCCCTCTACAAAATGCCAGTTATCGATTCAAAAACAGTAGAACAGGCAGCGGAACAACTTGGGCTAGATGAACACTACGTAAAATCCATGTTTGAGGGGCTTGCAAGGAGAGGACTCATCAACGAATTTGAAAGCAAAGAGGACGGAAAGCTGCATTATTCATTATTAATGCTTCTTCCCGGCCTCATTGAGTATCATGTGGGTCAGGGTCAGTTAACTGATGTGAAGCGTGAGATTCACAAACTTATGGAAAAGTATACGGGCTTCGGACACGAAATTACTGCGTCTAATTATCCCCTTTTTCGAACCATTCCCGTAGAGGAAAAATTGGATCCCACCACAGAAGTGCTTCCCTTTGAAAAGATTAGCGAGTACATTTCCGATTCTAGGTCCATAGCTGTTTTCAACTGTTACTGTAGGTTGCTCAACCGCAGATGCGACAATCCCATAGAAGTTTGTATGACCTTTGACTCCATGGCAGACTATATGGTTAAGTATCGAGGGGCGAGGTACGTTACCAAGGAAGAGGCTCTGAAAATAATCAGAGACTGTGAAGACCACGGTCTTGTTCATAACACAACTAACCAAGCCAAAAAACCAGTAATGATTTGCAACTGCTGCAGCTGCTGCTGTGGCATACTGGGAGGAATCATACGACAACACAATCCACGCACACTAACTAAATCCAACTTTCTTCCACAGATTAACAGGGAAGCCTGTAAACTCTGCGAAACCTGCGTCAAAAACTGCCCCATGCAGGCAATGTGGCACCACTACCCTCACAACGAGGATTTGTCCGACGACAAAATAATGATACTGGAAGAAAGATGCATAGGCTGCGGGATATGCTCCCACAAGTGTCCTCACGACGCCATAACCATGATAAGAGTGCGGGAAGAAATACCCGAAGAAAAAATTAGCGGAGCAATGATAAGATTCGACAAGGAAAGAGTACACTAATTTCCTCAATTAAAACCGAAATAGTAATTAGAATGGGGGAAAACAAAGTTCAAGTTTTTCCATCTTGTTGTACTGCTTTTGCTGTTCTTTTAGGATGTGCTTTGAGTGCTCTTAGTATGGTTATTGCGGCTTTCTTGTCTAATGGTTCATTATTGTTTCCACATTTCGGAGAATAGATGCAGGAGGGGCAGCCGTCTTCGCACTCGCAGTCCTCGATTAGTTCTAGGGTGTTGATTGCCAATTCTTGGAAGAGCTGATAATTTTTTTCGCTTATTCCTATGCCTCCCTGGTAGCCATCATATATAAATATGGTCGGTTTTCCAGTGTTTGGGTGCTTATTGGTCGAAACTCCTCCTATGTCTCTGCGGTCACAGAGGGCGAAGTAGGGTGTCATGGCAATCATGGCGTGTTCGACGGCATGTATTCCTCCCTCAAAGTCCAGACTTTTCTCTTTTACTTTCTCTACCACTCGGTCGGGGATGATAAACCAGAGTGCGGTGGTGTCAAAAACGATTGGTGGTAGCTCTAGTGGTTCAACGTCTAGAACCTCATCATACTTTTTCAAAAAGTACTTGCTATAAATCTTGGTTACTGTAACTTCGCCCAGCTTTACTGTAAAGTCATTACAGATTTTTTCCTTGAATTCGCGGTTTATTTTTATGTCAGATGTTTCTGCAGCTTCTGTGTAGTAGTCCACATCCTCCTTCCTAACATAGGCTATTCCATTGTTCAGGTCTAAATTTTCGACAAAGTAGGTTTCGCCCTGATGCAGAAAAATTGCCCCCCTATGAGCTTCAGAATAGGCTCGGTTGCGGTCTATTACCTCAAGAATCTTACCTTCACAAATCACCTTCACCTGGTCACTGGAAATACTGTCTAGGGAAACCGTTTCTACAGCTCTACCAGCCCCAGTGTAAACAAATCCCCTAGGAGTTTCCCCAATTACTTTTTGGTACTCGAGAACTTTTAGGGCTGACAAAAACATCTCGGAAGACTCTGTGTCCTCTTTCCCGGCATTGGTGGGTAAGAAGTATTTAGAGTCAGAATCCCGTAGTGGGAGCTCTGCAGCTGCACATATTAAATGTCCCATAGTGATATATGGGTTTTCTAGATCTATTATGGCGTGTTCATGGGGTTTTCCAAAAAATTTTTCCGGGTGCTTCATAAAGTACTGGTCAAGGGGATTTACAAAAGCTACTAGAGTAATGAGTGCATCATCTGTTCCTCTACCAGCTCTGCCAGCCTGTTGCCATGTGGATATAATGGTGCCCGGATAACCAGAAATTATCACCGCGTCCAGCGATCCAATGTCGATGCCCAACTCTAAGGCATTAGTGGAAACCACACCCAAGAGTTTTTTCTCTCTCAGCATTTTCTCTATGTTTCTCCTCTCCGAGGGCAAATATCCCGCCCTGTAAGATGTTATCCTGTCCTTTAGTTCTGGAATCTCCTCCCTCGCCCATCTAGCTACTAGCTCCGCCATTTTCCGGGACACTGTGAAACAGAGAGTCTGAATATTATTTGCCACGTGCTTGGCCAGTAGATTTTTTGTTTCCTGGTGGGGAGAGCCTCTAACCCCCTTACCCAATGGGGGCGGATTCCAAAATACGAAATACCGCCGCCCCCGAGCTGATCCGTCATCCGAAACAACTTCAAACCTTCTGCCAGTGAGTTTGGAGGACAACTCATCAGGATTGGCAATTGTCGCAGAAGAGAGAATTATCTGAGGATTGGAGCCATAGTGTTCACATATTCGAAGTAAACGCCTCATAAGCATAGCCATGTTGGAGCCGAATACCCCCCTGTAGGTGTGCACCTCGTCTAGAACGATGAATGCTAAATTAGAGTAGAACCTTTCCCACTTAGTGTGCCATGGGAGATAAAGGTGGAGTCCATAGGGGTTGCTAAGAATGATGTTGGATTCCTTTCTAATTTTTGGTCTAAGACTACTCGGCGTATCGCCATCGTAGATGTTCGCATTGAGATTGACGCCTATTTCTATCTCCAATTGTCTCAAAACTTTCAGTTGGTCATTGGTTAAAGCCTTCAGGGGATAAAGGTATAACGCGGTGGCTTTAGGGTCAATGTAAATTCTCTCCAGGACTGGTATGTTGAAGCACAGAGTTTTTCCCGAGGCTGTGGGTGTAGTGATGATAACGTTTTTTCCCTTCCTAATTTCATTTATCGCTCTTGCCTGATGCGAATAAAGCTTTATTCCCCATTTATCCAAATACTTCTGCAAAGGTTCAGGCAGCGGACTATCCAACTGGCCATACCTTGCCTCACGTGAGGGAATCACCTCTACGTGTTCTATTTGGCCATTGTAGCTGAGACTGCTCCTAATTTGATTAAGGAAATCCTCCGGTTTTATGGTCATTGCATTAATGCCTCATTTAACTTGGAAAACAATTTTGCTAAACTAATAATGTCCTGCCAGTTATGATTAATTATGGCAACCAAAGGCCCCACGTTCCCTATTTCGAGGTACTCTCTGTAAAATTCTGGAACCAGAGCGCCCGGAACTTCGTCTCCACGCTTCAATCCCAAAATAAATTCTTCAACTGTGGTAAGCCCACAGTCCGGAATATTCTGACGCCAGGCCCTCCTAATGAAGTGCAGAAGATCAAAATGCGCCTTATCTATGTTGGAGTTCAGTCCATAATAGCGGAGCCTCTGTTCTATGAATGGAATGTCGAAAGCCCTCCCATTATAGGATATAATTGCATTGAACCTGTCTAACTCCTCTACAAACACTTTAAGAGCTGCAACTTCCTCTGCAACACTCCTCACTAGATACTGGTGAACTTTAATTTTTCCACCCTCAGAATGTGCCACCCCTAGGAGAATTATAGGCTTGAAAAAAAGACCCATTGTTTCAATATCTATCATGGCAAAATCTTCTTCTTGGTTTAGACCCGCCAATTGAAAACAGAGAGGATGAGACTTGGGAACCCTCTGCCACAATAACTCTTGAACCCTCTTTAAATGTCTCATGTCAAGCAAATCCAGAAACTCTCTGGCTGCCTTCCCCCACTTAGGATGTCTGGTCAAATCCTCAATGGTCCTATAGCCTCTCCTCTTCAACTTGGCTTCCGTTTTCTCTCCTATCCCATAAAGAAACTTGAAATTAGAAATAATGGCTTCCCGAGCTCCCTCTAAACGGTTGTAAAATTCTGCTTGACACTCTGAATGGATCAAATAACATTGACCAACATTAGTCGAAATAACTTCGCCAGGAACAGCCTCCTCAAGAGAAACCCCCCTATATGTTTCAAGCAAACGCCTTTTAAGATTCATCACTTGGAAATAATTAGAACTCAAAACCCAATTTGGAGCACACCTAGCTTCAAATCCTCCTGCTTCCTCCTCTTCCGAGGCTTTACATTCACGTTCGAGACTGAACATTCTCTCCAAACTTTTAAATGCTCTGCCAAAAAGCAAGCAGGTGTCCTCCTCTTGAATAAAATACGGCCTAGGTAGTTAAAATTTACGTCAATTTAAGTCAATTTTTGGAATGCTATCTCCACCAAACCTTCAACTATTAGGTGGGCCGAAAATGAAAAGAGGGTATGTGAAAACCTTATCTCAAAACATCCCCTTCCATTAAAAACATCAAATATTGAGATTTAAAACTTCCCCATAATTACTGTGATATTTGGTCAGCATAAACTAGGCAGGAAATTGCTTGGGGATTAGCTATTAAACATTTTTCCCCGAACTCCTTCATTTTATCGGGAGATTCTATTGCTGAAGGGTCAAAAGGAATGCCGGAAATTTTGGAAGCGGAGCTGGCTATGAGATGAAATATCTGTTTCCAGGAATCACTGCTTGGCGACTTTTCGAAGATGTATTGAATTACGCTTTTGAATAGTAGTACTTGGCTGGTTTGAGAGCGAGTCATCTGCAACACCTCTAAAACCCTGTTATTTATATCTTCCTCCAAATTAATAAATATGTCGCAAAAATAGCAATTTAAAATGTAAAAATCGCAAAGAAAGTCTTATTTAAATTATAAATTACAATTTTTGTTGCGAATATTACAATAAAAACTTATTAGCAAAGGCCAACGTATCCAGAAAGAATTTAAAAATAATATTCTACAAGGGATTTATGGTGTAGAAATGATTCCCAGTAGGAAACGCTGCTTAGACCTTTTGAAAGAGTATAATGTTCCTCAAAACATAATCAAACATAGCTTAGTGGTCAGCAGGATAGCAGTGTTTCTGGCAACTGAACTCAACAAAAAGGGACACAACCTAAACCTTGAAGAAATAGAAGCCGCCGCCCTACTACACGACATCAAAAAGATGGACAGTCTAAAAACTAAAACCAGCCACGCCCATGAAGCAGGACGCCTAATGAAGGAACTAGGTTACAATGAAATTGCAAAAATAGTAGAACAACATGTATTCTTAGATGAAAATAACGATTCATCAAAGATTCTGGAGGAAGAACTGGTCAACTATTCCGATAAAAGAGTTCGCCACAGCAAGGTTGTAACTTTAGAAGAGAGATTCAAAGACCTAAGAAAACGCTACGGCAAAGATAAAGAATCCATAGAGGTAATAAACAATTTAGAGCGCAAAGCAATTCAAGTAGAAAACAAAATCTTCTCAAATCTAACCTTTAAACCCCAAGAATTAGGAAAGATCATAAAAAGGAGAAAAAAGCACTAATCGGGAAATGCTGCTTCTTTTAAATGCTATTCTCCAAGACACTTTAAGGATTCCTTAATGATGCTGGGTTTTGGGCCCAAATCCTCCTTATAGGTTTCCAAAACGGCGTGGGGAGTTATTCTCTCCACCCCCTCAATTCGAGATATACTCTCAATCAGACTCGTAGCGCCTTTCCTGGTTAGGCACTTAGCCATGGCTGCAATTTCAAAATCTCCAGCAACATGGTACATGTAGCATATAAATTCAAAATACACGGTTTTCGAAATATCTTCTATGACTTTCTTGACTTCGTAACCTGGGCGTACTCGGATAAAGAAGCAAATTGGAAAGAAGCTAGTTCCCACTTCGCTGGCCAATTTTTCGTGGTTCAGCTTGGCTGAGTATCCCGAAATGACACCCCTCTTCTCCATAGCTTCAACCCTTCTTATAACTGTTGTAACCCCTAGGCCCAGTTCTAGGGCTATTTGCCTAAAAGAGGCTCTGGAGTCCCTTACTAATATGTCCAGTATTTTGAAATCCACATCATCCAAGGAGTTTGCCATAATTTCACCCTCAAACGACCTGTTTTCTATATATTCTCTTATTAGGTAGTTTATGATTCCTTTGTTTTATAATTTACACGTCTGATAATATATTTGTTATGTTTTTAATGGAAAAATGGAATAAATTTATCGAATTTTTAGAAATATTTATATGTATTTAACACGCTAGTTAATTTGGAGCGTCGATGATCCAACAGGAAGTAAAGCTTAGAAAAAGAAATTATACAATTATACAAATCAAAATACAATAATTCAAATATTTACAAACTTTAAGGACAACAACTTTTGGTGGGAAAAGTAACTCTCGAAAACTTAGAACATCCAAAATTTCAAGCAAATAAAAGGGGCATTATGGTTCCAAAGCTGGGTGAGTGGGAGGCGCTCCCAAAACTTATTTGAAAATGTGGAAATTGGGGTGTAATAAGGAAATGAAGACTATGGCATTTATTGTGGGTAGCGATAAGTTTGAGAAACTAATGATGAGCATAATACTATCAAGAACAGGAGTAGCCATGGATGTAGAAACCCATATCTTCTTCACATTCTGGGGACTAAACCTCCTAAGAAAGGGAGGAGCGGACAAAGCGAAACTCAACCTCCCACCAATCATGAGAAACCTGGGAACCTGGATGATTAAACGCAAACTAAAAAAGGCCGGATACAAGAAGCCCTCAGAAATGCTCAGTGAACTTGCAAAAACAGGCAAAGTGCACCTACACGCCTGCTCAACCACCCTAGAACTCTTCGGACTAAAGAAGGAAGACCTGATACCAGAAGTAGAAGACATTGTGGGTGCCGCCACATTCCTAGACATAGCTGCAGACGCTGACAAAGTATTAGTCCTAGCATAATATTTGGCGGGACGCATATCCCCTATCGGAAATAAGGGATTCAAATAGAGATGTCGTTTTTGTCCGTAGCCTTTTAAACGTGTGAAAAATTCGTATGGTGAATAAAATGAGCGGAGGAAAAGGTGAAAAAGTCAAAAAATTGGTCGAACGTTATGGACAAATTTATAGCCGAGGTTGCAGTGGTTGCCCATTAGGAGCTGGGTGCGGCCCAAATTTTGAAGTGACACTGAACATAAAGAAGAAGGAATCTGCAAAAAAAGATTAGAATAACCCCTCCTTTTACTTTTTAATGGGGCCTTCCACAAACAAATTTTTGAATCAGTACCTTTAACAATTTTTTACTACTTTTGTTGATTCCATAGAGTTAGGCTCATATCTTTTAAATATTTACCAAAAGATCACAAACTTGAAAGTGTTCTTCCTCTGTCTTTTTCGTTTTTTGTTATTTTAATGAGCAATAGAAGAATTAAGCCCGTATTAATATTAAACAAGGACTATCCTAAACTAGATTGAAATAAGTATTATGTGGAGGAGGTAATATTTGACATTTACAAAAGGTATAATCTCTAAACTTGTAGTTAACATGCTCGTCGCTCAGGCTGCGGGCGTTGTTGGTTCACTATTTACCACTCCCTCAATTTCTACGTGGTACGAGTTTCTCATAAAGCCGTATTTTAATCCCCCTAGCTGGCTTTTTGGTCCGGCTTGGTTAACCCTCTATGTTTTGATGGCGGTTGCAGCGTTTTTTGTTTGGATGGAGGGCTGGGAAAAGAAAGAAGTTAGGATTGCACTTTCCATCTATGGTGTTCAATTGGTACTAAACACTCTCTGGTCGATTCTGTTTTTTGGATTACGGTCTCCACTCTATGGCTTTTTGGGCATAGTTCCACTTTGGATAGCAATCGCCCTCACAATTATGTTGTTTTATGGGATTTCCAGGAAGGCGGCTTATTTGATGATTCCATACATAGTTTGGGTGAGTTTTGCTGCCATTCTAAATTTTACAGTATGGCAACTCAATCCCTGGCCCTATGGAAAGCTAATAATAGACATCCTAACTATCAAGGGACTAATTGCTCTGTTATAAACTCAAATATCTGTAGCTAAAAATTGTATAAATCCCCCTTCTTTCATTTTTTTTGGTTATTCCTTTTTGCTTCTTTATCTAAGTGCTGTTTCTTCGCCGGATAAACTAAATCATTCTTCTATCCTAATCACGTTCAGATTGTCAAAGTGTTTGTCAAAGGAAAATATTTCTTTTATTCCTTTTCTTGCCATTATTAAATAGGCGAGCATATCATTTATGCTCACATTCCCATTTTTTGCTTCTAAAACGGCAGAGAGGTATTCTTCTTTGGTGACCCCCTCTACATGAATATTTCTTGTCTTGTACACTTCTTCGATGAAGTTTATTGAAGACGCAAGATTCGCCACATCTTCCAAGACATTTGCAATCTCTGATAGATGCACAACTGAGAGGATCACTTCCTCCCTGTCTATTATTCTCTGATAAATTCTCTTGGCCTTATCTTTAAGTTCCTCCTCCTGCTTCGTCAATTTTCTTTTCGGTTTGAGGATCGCGTATAAAAATACATTAGAGTCCACAAACCTCATCTAACTTCCCTGCCCAAGAATTTTCTTAACCTGTGATAGTCTAAAAATATTTCTTCGGGAACATCAATTTCAACAGAATCCACAAATCTTTTCAAGTCAGATTTTAGTGGAAAAATTTCTATTCTATCCTCAAGAACAACTACGTAGACTTCTCTTCCATCTACCCCATGTTTCTTCCTCCAAGAAGATGGTAAAAGCAATCTTCCTTGGGAATCAACATTTCTTATTTCCACATTTATCATAAAATCACCAATAATAATCATAATTAGGAAAAATATTTATAAATTTCCATAAAACTCCATAATTTCGGTCACCATCATTAAACTAAGGAGACTTGGATTCTTGAAGTGGCAGATAACCAAAACGGTCTGCTCTTCATTTTGAGTAGAGTAACAAGTATATTTTTGGAGTTTTTCATTCTTTTTGAGCGCATATTATGCCTAGAATGGGAGGGATTATTTCTTCTATTGCTACCACTTTGTATCCTGCTTCCTCAAAATATTGTTTCAGTGTGTAGACATATATGGGGTAATCTGTTTTCTTGTATCTCTCCATGGTGCTCTCTAAATCTTCACCTTCCTTCTTAACTGCGAATCGTTCCAGGAGAAATTTTATTATCTCAACCGCTCTCTCCCTCTCTTTCACTGGGTCAAAGAAAAACATTATGTCCCCAATTATTACTCTTCCTCCCGGTTTGAGCAGGCTGTACCAGTCTCTTATCACTTTTCTTTTTTGTTCATGAGTCAGATGGTGAAAGGCAATGTTGCTCACAATTATGTCCACCTTTTCATCGTAGTTGGGATTTTAAGTCGCCAATCCTAAATTCAACGTTTTGAAAATTTTTCTCTCGTGCCTTTTTTCGACCGGTTTCCACCATTTTTTCTGCGATGTCTAATGCTACAACCTTACGCACCCTAGGCGCAAAAGCGAAGGAAACACTCCCTGTACCCGCCCCAACATCCATTACGACATCGCTTTCTTTAGGGTTTGCCAACTCAACTATCCTTTTTAATAGCTGGTCATATCCCGGCCACTTTGAGGTACGTTCATCGTAGCTTTCCGCCACGCTGTCAAAGCGTTCTATTATATCCTTCTTGGCCATATCATCACCCATAAAATTACACTTGAACGGTACGAAATTTACTGTTTAACTAACTTTTTTGTGTCGGAACTTGAATCTATTTTTAGGGTTTCACGGCGACAATTACGCCCATTACTGGAGATAATGTTTCTTCGATTTTTTCTACCATGAAACCGGCTTCTTCGAAAAATTTTTTTAAATCGTAGATGTTTGCAGGATGATCTCTTTTTTCTAGTTCCTTTATTTGTTCTTCTATGGGTCTTTTGGGGTCTCCTAGTGTTTCAATAATTTTTCGAACTAGTTTCTCTCTCCTCTCTGGTTCCTTCTTGTGGTCAAAGAACCACATGTGGTCTCCAAGAATTACTTTGCCGCCGGGTTTTAACAAATCGATCCAGACCTTTATTGCTTCCCTCTTCTCATTATCGTATAGGTGGTGGAAGGCTAGGTTGCTAACGATTAGGTCTACTTTTTCGCTGCAATTTGGCTCAGAAAAAGTGCCATAGCCAAACTCGACGTTCTCAATTTTGGATTTTGAAGCTTTTTCTTTGGCGACTTGCAACATTTTCTGGGAAATGTCCCGTGCATAGACCTTTGCTACTCTGGGGGCTAGTCTGAAGCTAACTGTTCCAGTTCCAGTTCCTAAATCTAGAACGATACTAGGCTTTTGTGCTTCTGCCAACTCAATTATCCTATCTATGGTTTTGGAGTAACCGTCAACCTGGGAAATATAATTATCGTAATTGGGAGCCAAAGTGTCAAACCTTTTAAGAACGGCCTCTTTGTCCATGCTTCTAACAAATACAAACAATTTAATATATCTTTATCACACCTCCATTTATCGGGAGCTTTTACCTCTCTGATTCTTACAATATTTGTAATTACAATGACGTACTTGGCTCTGTATTTGGCGCAATGTAATATGTATGTTATTTAGGTAAACTACAAAGTTAGGTACTGCCAATGTATTTTTATGAAAGCCGATAGTAATTCGAAAAGTTTTTGAATCATTCTTCTGTGGTAATGATTATGGGAAGAAAGGGTCTCGTGTTGCGTGAAGTACCATTGTTTTTG
>JAHAWU010000098.1 GCA_018383815.1 Candidatus Jordarchaeia archaeon
AAGTAGTGAAAGAAGTTGAAAACATCCATAACGTATGCATTAATTCTTAAGTTTGAAGTATAGACACCGACCATACTTTCACCGTAACCCAGATAAATCCCTATCCAGTTCATTTGCCCCGGAAGCACTATCCAGACTCTGGTAAAGTTATAACCTTCGCCATATGATATTGGCATCAGGTCCACCTCTGGAAAATACAACGTTAAGACTGTTGCTGCAGGGGCGGCCACAATTCCTCCAAGTAGGAGAGCAACACTTACGGCTGCTATGACCTCTTTAATTAACTTCTTCCTGCTCACTATCTTCACCTTTGGCATTATACCTATAAAAAATTCAATCTTTAAATAATCTAGATTATTCTATTTTCCTTCTACCCGCTGTCCTAATACCTGCTACACACATCTATGGAAACCTTAGGCCTTATTTTTCTTTCCATTACACCATTTCTTACAATTGAGAAAAAATCTTACTTTTTCAATGAAAAGCGTTTTTCGTACTTTGTCTAAAACGCTCTAGCGTACGAAGGTTTGCTATATTTACATTAATTTTAATTAATAATTAATAGTATATACTATTAAAATTTTTGATATATGATAATGAATAATAATTTGAATGTTTGTATTTCTTATGAGGTGTTGTTATATGTCGAAGAAAGATTCCATACGGTCATCAGGAAAATGGTATGGTACACAACAAACAGATCAGAAATGTGATGGTTGTGGTGGCTCAGTTCTTTATGATTCCTCCCGGAAATTAAGAGTTTGTAGCGTTTGCGGATTAATTCAGAGAGAAAGAACAGGCGAAAAGGTATCCCATCGGAACATTCTTGAAAGCCTAAGATACAGAGAAACCATCGAGCAAATAGCAAAATATCTGGACGCTGAACCATGGCAAATAGAACAAGAAATTGTACTAATGGCAAGGAAGGGACTGGTTAAAGTCCAAGGAAACAAAGTAATACCCACTCGAGAGGGTAGAAGGCTACTCTTTAAAGAAATAGCAAGGGAATCAAAAAAAGAAAGCTGAGCGATTCAAAGAATACCGCCCTGTTTGATTTACTAAATTCTCTATCGAGTTACTCAAATCTTTAGGTGTCAGACTCCAATCACACTCATATTTAAAATAATGTTATATTAAATCCGTTTTTAACGATAAATAAATGGTTAGAAGTTTTAAACCATTTCTGCTTTTACCTATTTACTACCTTCTCTGAGTTAAAGGAGTTTTAAACGTTTCAAGAAGTTTAATTGATTAGTTCTGGATGGAACTGTCTTTAAAAATTATTTCTTAAACTTAGAGACCTAATTTTGTCTCTTAAGATGAAAAAAGGTAATATTCTACTAGGTAAAATGGTTCAAGAAAAGATTACTTAAATACTTTAATTGCCGCCTCTAGTCCTGCTCCGATTTCTACTCTTTGACCTAGCTTTTTGAGTGACTGTTCTAGTGCATATATGGTTGTTAGTATCTCTTTATCAGTTACGCATCCCATGTGTCCTATCCTGAAAATTTTTCCTTTTAACTTGGACTGTCCTCCTGATATTAGGATACCGTACTCCTTCTGCATATGTTCTCGTAACTCCTTGTCCGATACGCCGTTAGGGGTTCGCACCGCAGTTACTGTAACTGAGCAGTTCTCCTCTCTCTTTGGGAAGAGTTCCAATTCTAGCGCCTTCATGGCCTCTCTGGTGGCTAGGGCTACTTTTCGGTGGCGTGAAATCACATTATCCAGTCCCTCTTCTAGTAGTAGTCTTAGAGAATTTTGTAGGGCATAATAGAATGTTAAGGCGGGTGTGTAGGGCTGCTCTGGGGGATTCTTTTTATAGCTTTCCAGGTATGCTGGTAGATTAAAGTAGAACGCTCTTCTTTTTGTCCCCCTGATTACCTCCCAAGCTTCTTCGGACACCGAGATGAAGGCTAAACCTGGGGGAAGGGAAAAACACTTCTGTGAACCTGAAACACAGAGGTCAATTTTCAAATCGTCAACTGGAATGTAGTCGCCACCCATACTTGAAATTGTATCCACAATTAGTAATGTGTTATGCTTTTTCACAATCTTACTTATATCTTCAAGTGGAACTCTTACTCCGGTCGATGTTTCGTTTTGGGTTATTGTTACAGCCTTAACATTTTTCTCCCTATCTAAAGCCTCTTCAATTAGCTCTGGTTGTGGGATGTCTCCCCAATCCACAGGTAACTCAATGGGTTTTCCCCCAAAGGCTTCCACAATTAGTTTGAACCTCTCACTAAATTTACCGTATACTGGACAGAGTACTTTATCCCCCTCTTCTACTATGTTACTGATAGCGGCTTCCATCGCCCCAGTACCCGAGCATGTCAGTATGAAGAGATCGTTTTTAGTTCTAAAAACTTTCTTTAAATTCTCTGTGCACTCTGTAAGCATCTCACCAAACTTTTTTCCCCTATGATTAATCATTTGGCGGGACATGGCCCTAAGTGTACTGTCTGGGACAAAAGTGGGACCCGGAATCATTAAAAGATCTTCGTCGAATCCACGCAACTTGCTTCACCTAACTCTTTTAAACAATTAATTAAAGAAGTTTACAAAATATTCGAAATTAAAACTTCGACACTAAATAGAATTGTTGGTGTAACGAATATTTAGCGGTCTTTAACAGTGGGAGGAATATCCTTTTAATATTTTCTATCTCTTAAGAAAATATAGATGGGCTTTGAGGTGTGAGGAATGTCAGTGCACCCCATAGAGTATAGATATTTCACACCTGAGATGAAGCAGGTCTTTACAGAAGAGAATAAACTTCAAAAATGGCTGGATGTAGAAGCGGCCCTAGCGAGGGCACATGCGGCTCTTGGCGATATTCCAAAGGAAGCAGCAGAGGAGATATCTAAAAAAGCCTCATTAAAATATGTTAAACTCGAGAGGGTAAAAGAATTAGAAGAGGAGATTCACCACGACGTCATGGCAATGGTACAAGCCCTATCAGAGGTATGCGAGGGAGACGCTGGCAAATATGTACATTTAGGGGCAACAAGTTACGATATTGTGGACACTGCTTGGGCGCTTATGTTAAGAGACGCCATAGAAATAATTTCCTCAAAACTCGTATCTATTAAAAATGTGCTCTTGGAGCTAGCTTCCAAGCACAAGGAAACAATATGCATAGGACGAACACATGGACAGCATGCAGTACCCTTCACCTACGGAATGAAGTTTGCCATTTGGGCTAGCGAAATCAATAGACATCTAGAAAGAATCGGTGAAGGTAAGAAAAGGATTTTAGTGGGTAAAATGAGTGGAGCGGTGGGAACAATGGCTAGTTTTGGAAAAAAAGGATTTGACATCCAGAAAACCGTGATGCAAGAATTACAAATAAGAGAAGCAGAGATAACCAACCAAATAGTTCAACGCGACGCCTACGCAGAAATTATATTTTTAAACGCTTTAATCGCTGCCACATTAACAAAAATAGCTAAGGAAATAAGAAATCTACAGAGAACAGAAATCGGAGAAATATTTGAACCCTTCACAAAGAGACAGGTAGGATCCTCAACCATGGCTCAGAAGCGAAACCCCCACCGTTCAGAAAGAGTCTGCGGAATATCCCGGGTCATAATGGCCTACACCATACCCACATTGGAAAACGCTGCACTAATCGAACACGAAAGAGACCTAACAAACTCCTCCAATGAACGCATAATATTCCCCGAATCCTTCATACTCCTAGACTATATCCTAGCAGAAATGATATCCATACTGAAAGGATTAGAGTTCAACTACCAAAACATTCAGAAAAACCTAGAACTCGAAGGCGGACTATACATGAGCGAAAACATAATGCTAAAACTTGTAGAGAAAGGATTAGGGAGACAAGAGGCCCATGAAACTCTTCGCCAACTAGCAATAAAATGCCGCCAAGAAAACATACCCCTAAAGAAAGCCATACTGGAACACCCCAAACTAAGAACCATAGTAAAAGAAAAGGAACTCGACAACTGGTTAGACCCAAAACAGTATATCGGCACCGCAGTTGAACAAGTAGAAAAACTAGTAAACAAACTCAAAAATTGACACACTAAAAGTAAACCAACTCGCTTTTTATTTCTAGAAGTATATACTTTGAAGTCGATTTATGATGAAAAATTTGCTGCGATGTTCTCTTTTAATTTTTCAGAATTACTAGGATAGATAACTCAAGTATGGTCACAGAAATCCAAAGAAGTACACATTTGGCGTGCTTGTATTATTTGTAGGCCTCTAGCAAAATTTCGGTTATGTACTTTACCTCAGGTTTACCACCTGCTAACTTTGAGATTACATCTAGAACCGCAAAACAACCTGTACAACTCGTCACTAAAGTATTTACTCTTAGATTGTTTACCTCATCAATAATCTTCTGCGCACTATCCATGCAACAGAGATTTGATGGAACTTGGCTTACTTTCAAATCTTGGATTCTTCTAAGGAGCTCATGGTTGCTTTTTAGATTTATTTTTGCTCCCGGCGCTAAATCCCTCTGATACCTGTAACACCCCTCATAATACGCCACACTCTTATCCAGCCTAGGTTTACCCTTCATGGTTTCCAGAAGGAATTCCGGATAGTATAAAATTCTCATACCCTCATACTCGCTACCAAAGAACCTATTATAAAGGAAACAGCAAACGTTACAAAATGTCACCACCGCTCTGGAACCAAGTTTTCTTGCTTGTTTAAGATTGTTCTCAATAAATTGCTTGGAGTACTCCTCCAGTTTCGGCCTCTCCTCCCTTGGTATCTCTCTATAGGCCAAGTTTCCACAGCAAAACTCCTTTTTAAGAAAAGTGTAATCCACATCAAAGAGCTTTAACAACTCTAAAAAAGCTTTAAACGGCTCAAACAGAGCAAAAGGATTATTGCACCCCGCAATAATAGTATAGGTCGCCTGCTTATCCATGTTCAAGCCTAAACCATACTTAAGCAAATAATGCCTCTGTTTACCAGCCTCCAATATCGAACCTTGGGATGCGATACGCTTCACACTTTCCTCCATGTCTACAAATCTCCTCCAAGAAGATTGTCTAAAATATGAGGCTCAGAATTCTTTTAAAGCTTATCAAAGACTAGTGGACACAGTGATGAAAACTTATTCTGTCCCCTTCCCGTAAAAGCCCAAGACCACGAAAATGACACATAAACACCATTTTTATGAGGCACGCTCAACGTGTGCTACATTAACTATAGTTAACTCTGAAATTTTCCCTTCACGCTCAATGGTATAATAATGTTATACTTACTCTTTAAACAGAACATATTATATTTCCAAAAATCATAAATCTATACCTTAACCATACACATTTGTGAATAAGATTTATGCCCTAGGAAACCCGACTTCGACATTTAACGTGAACCCGCAAACTGGAGCTGGTAAACTTTAAATTTAGTCACACTTGCTTCTCTCCTAAAAAACAAAAAACAATTGGAAGGAAGGTAGTGAAAAATGAGTGAAAAAACAACTGGAACCATGATAGGTGGTGTACTAGCACTAATAGGCGCAATCATTGGATTCCTGGCAGCTTGGATGATGTTAGGAAAATCCGTCTTCGAAACAATGCTCAGCCCTGTAACCCTTTGGCTACTTCTAGTTCTCATTGGTTCTATCCTAGCTTTGATTTTTGCGATTATGTTGCTTGTTGGTAAGGCCATCAAGTGGAGCGCAATTCTACTTATAATTGCAGGTATTCTTTCAATCATTGCGGGCATTGGCGGCTTGTGGGGCTTCCTTGCGGGTATCCTAGAAATACTCGGTGCTATTATCGCCTTGCTACTGAAAAAGTAGAAAAAGTAAGAAACACCCCGCGTAATACTCTCTTTTTTATTTTTTTTATTAATTTTAAAGTTAAATTATATTATTCTGAATTAACATCAATTCGTGTAAACACCTAACATTCCTATGTTTTAGTCTTTTAAAAATTTTTAAAAGAATACCCTTTTTATTGTTTTCAAAGTGGTTGGAATGTCTAAAAGGGTCATCAGGACTGTTTCTTCGATTTTTGATCTTTATGAGGTAGACTCATCCTATACTAGGTTTGATCAGAAATATGAGATGTTTGCGAGATCTTCGTGGGATCGTAGTCTTGCTTTTGAGAATATAAGTAATATTCTAGAACTCATAGATAATAGGATTAAGCATTGTTATCCGGGATTCACTTTGAAGGATTATGCACTTATGCAGGGTGCGTGGGCTTTAACCACTGCTTCGGAGTTTGAGACTGGGAATATGGGGCTTCTCTCTTGGAAACCTTTAAGTTTTGAGAAAAATCCCACCAGCGTTAAGCTTTTCCAGCTGTGCAAGAGGGGGCAGGATAATTTAAATCTTCAAAGGTTGGGTGAAACTACGGATAAAATGTCAATAATTATCAAGAAGGCCGCTAAGGCTTATGGGGCGGATCTGGTCGGCATCTGTGAACTTGACCATAAATGGGTTTACTCTCACCACTGGGTTAGGCCTAACAACGAGCACAAAAAAATCGTGTTCAAGAATGTGCCCGAACCGAATGAGACAAGCGAAGAATTCATTATTCCCTCAGACGTTAATCATGCTGTGGTCATGGCAGTAGAAATGGATATTGAACTATTGCGCAATTCGCCTTCTCCATTGTGTGAGGTGGCTACTGGTTTGGGCTACTCCCGAATGGTTTTTTTGGCGACTAGTGTCGCAGAATTTATTCGCGGTTTGGGCTATACCGCAATTCCCTGTGCTAATGATACTGCTTTAAGCATTCCTTTAGCAATATCTGCAGGCTTAGGGCAGCTGGGGAGAAGCGGTCTGCTCATAACTCCCCAATTCGGACCAGCAGTGAGAATATGCAAGGTGCTTACTAACATGCCTCTCAAAAACGATAAACCCATAGACTTTGGAGTCACAGAATACTGCCAGAAATGTAGAAGATGCGCAGAGCATTGTCCAACCCAAGCCATCTCTTTCGGGGAAAGAACAAAAGAAGCGACGACCATATCTAATAATCCCGGTGTACTCAAATGGCCCATTAACCCTGAAAAATGCCTAGAATCTTGGAGAAGGAACGGATTTTCATGTTCCAACTGCATCGCAGTTTGCCCCTTCAACAAGGTTAAAGGATATAAAAGTTTAGCCACAGAGGACGGTACAGCCGACAAATGGTGGGAATAATTTTAATAGAAACTTGGCAGTCCAAAATTTTTAGTCCTTGGTTTTGTTCTCAAAAGGTTTATAATTCCTTTAACTCTCAATTCTTCCAAAGAGCAGCTTTGGTGGCTGACCGTTGACAGTAATAGTTCGAAACTATATAAGTAAGGATAATGAGCAAACAATGAAGCTTATGGAGAAACTGAGTAACCAAATTGGGGTAGGTTTTGACGCTAAAAAGTGGAAGGACTCTGATAAACTAAGATTATTCAGTCCGGGACTCCAGAGGCAGACTCTCGTAGCGGAAGAAAAAGATAAAATAGTAGGTATGGGGATGATTGAGGCAAGACTCGAACCTTCTGGAGTAATGGTGGGTTACCTGTACAACTGGATAGTAGACCCTGACTATCAGGGAAGGGGCATAGGCAGAATGCTTGCGGATAAAGCACTCGAAATTTTACAAAAAATTGGAGTGGACAAAATACGAATAAACGTCGGTTTAAAGGACAAGGATCGAATAGCAAAACTGGTTGTACCACTAGGCTTTGAACCGATTTTTATTACCTTTGAAATGGACGTCAAAAAACAGAAGACTTAGCCAATTTTATTCTCAAATATTAATCTTCTCACAAAAAATGTTATTAACTACCTTTAAACATTTTAATTCATAAAAATTCTGTAAAAGTAATAAAACTCATTGGAATGGTTTAAGGTAGATAAACCCTCTTTTTGAGGTGAAAAAATGAAGGTTAACTTACCGCAAAAACCGTGGTATGGGGATACTGCCCTAGAGATAGAGTTGCCAAATGATTGGGATGTTGCAGTGTGCGGCATGGGTGGGGAGAAAAAACCAGCTTTGAGAAGGGAGCAGATTGTTTCAGCGCTGAGAAATCCAATTGGAACTAAATCCTTAAGTAAGCTAGTTGAAGGGAAAGAGGAAGCTGTAATAATCTTTGACGATATGACTCGACCCACAAAAGTCTATGAAATAGTCCCTGTAGTCCTCGAGGAATTAAGAAGGGGAGGAATTGGAGAAGACCACATAAGGTTCGTCTGTGCGAATGGGGCACATGGAACCTTCAATAGGGAAGATTTTTCAAAGAAGCTGGGAGAGGAAGTTGTTGAGAGGTATCCTGTCTTCAACCATAACCCTCACAGCAACCTTAACTATTTGGGACACACCAAATTTGGAAATCCCGTAGAGGTAAACGCAGAGGTCATGGCTTGCGACCTCAAGATAGGTATTGGTAGTATAGTACCCCATCCCCAATACGGGTTCGGTGGAGGCGCTAAAATCGTTCTGCCGGGCATCACCAGTATAAGAACTATCTCCTATAATCATGGTGACTTGGGGGGATGGTCCACAGCTCAAAATTATAGAGATTTGCATCCCACTTGTCAGCTTGCTTATGGGAGGTTGAATGCAGAGAATATTATGAGGCAGGATGCTGAGGAAACCGCCAGGATGGTGGGGTTGGACATGGTGATCAATGTTCTTGTGGACTTTAAGAGAAACTCCACAAACATCTATGCGGGGGACTTTGTGGAAGCTCAGAGGAAGGGGGTGGAGGAGGCAATGACTCACTACCGTACACAGATACCTCAGAATCCAGACATAGTTATTTCAAACGCTTATTCTAAAGCCAGCGAGGCAACAATAGCTATTTGGCCAGTTATTGCGATTAAAGAGGGAGGAACATTGGTTATAGTTTATAACACTCCTACTGGGCAGGTACCACACTACGTTGTGGGAAGGTGGGGTATGAAAAGAATTGGAGGAGAACGGTATATCCCGCCATCAAATCTGCTTGGTAGGGCGGGAAAAATAATAATTATGTCGGAATACCAAGATAGGCAGCCTTGGCTAGAAATCTCACCTCCCGAAAAGACCATTAAGCTCAAAACTTGGGAAGAAACTTTGGAAGAACTAAAAAATACGAGCAATGGGAAGCCCAAGGTGGCAATTTTCCCCGATGCAACTATAGAAAAACCCTTCTAAATACAACTATAACCCATTCCATTCTTTACTTTATAGTTGGGAAATTTTTTGATTGTTAGACTCCATCAACTGTCGGGCAACTCACTAAAGTTTGGTTTTATTGCGTAATTTATTTTAGGCGCTAGATGTTTTTGGTTTAATAATCGGTGGTGGTTGGAATAACAAGCTTAACGGGTTCGCAACGCATAATCCTAGATCGGGAAGGAGAAGTCTTCCCACTCATGGGAAACGAAGCTGTGGCAAGGGGCGCCATAGAAGCGGGAGTGGGATATGTATCAACGTATCCCGGAACGCCGGTAAGCGAGATAGGAAACATATTCAATGAGATAGCTCCAAAAATTTCAGGACTCTACTTCCAATTCAGTGTGAATGAAGCAGCTGCTGTACAGGGAGCGGCGGGAGCCAGCTGGTCTGGCGTGAAGGCTCTAGCGGTAAGTAAACATGTGGGCATAAATGTGGCTGTGGACTCCCTGGTAACAATATGCTACAATGGATCTAACAGCTCCTACGGTGAGGGAGGACTAGTCATTGTGAGCGGAGACGACCCCGGAGCTTTGGGCAGCCAAAACGAGCAAAACAACAGATTTTATGGTCCATTTCTAAACGCTCCCATAGTTGAGCCCTCAACCCCCCAAGAAGCGAAGGATTTCATAATAGAAGCTTACCGTCTCTCAAACAAACACGATATACCAGTAATATACCGTCTCACAACCAGAATAGCCCACAGTAGAGGCAAAGTGACCTATGGTCCCATACTTGAAAAACCGAAGGCAAAAGGATACTTCCAAAAAGACATCCCTAAATACTGCTCACTTCCTCCCCATGCTAACCGTAACAAAGTCCGCCTCATAGAAAGAATAAACAGAATAGAAAAAGAGTGCAGCACCAGCAAGCTAAATAAAATTTTACCAGGAACCGCAAAAACTGGCATAGTAACCAGCGGAGTTCCATACGGCTACACAATAGAGGCCCTAAACCTTCTGGAGGCAAGGGATTTACCAGTGCTTAAACTTGGAATCACACATCCTGTATCACAAGAACTCTTCACCAAATTCGTTAGAGACCAAAACTTGGAAAAAATAGTAGTTGTAGAAGAAATGGAAAGCTTCCTCGAAACACAAATCAAAAAGATAGCGCAGGAACAAAAACTACCCGTAGAAATAATCGGAAAAGAAATCTATCCCCCATATGGAGAACTATCAGTGGGGGATGTCGCCCTAGGACTTGCAAAGGTTCTAGGCAAAGAGCCCAAAATAAACATTCAAAAAATCCTACAAAGCTATCAGGAAGCATCCAAAATAATTCCTGCAAGAACACCTACATTCTGTCCCGGATGCCCAGAGCGTGCCCTATTATATGCCATAAGAAAGGTAACAAATGACCAGGCAGTATACGGCGGGGATATCGGCTGCTACGTTATGAGCTTTTTCCCACCCATAGGAGTAACGGACTGGATTGTATGCATGGCGGGAGGGCTAGGTGTCGCTAACGGTATGAGCTTCAAGGTAGACCAAGATTTGATTGCCCTAATGGGCGACTCCACCTTTTATCACACTGGAATTCCTGCACTAGTAAATAGTGTTTACAATGACGCCAACGTTTTACTCATAGTTCTAGATAACAGGTGGACCGCAATGACTGGTCATCAACCACATCCGGGCTCCCAAATCAGGGGCATGGGCGAGGCGTCGCCACCAATGCCAATAGAAGACATCGCCAAAGCTCTAGGTGTGAAATATGTACGCATCGTAGACCCCTTTGATGTGAACCACACAATAAGCATATTGACAGAAGCCTTAAAACAAAAAGGTCCCAAAGTGGTTATTTCTCGGCGCGAATGCATGTTAACATATCAGAGATATCTTAAAAGGGAAAAGAAGCCTGTCGAAGGCCTTAAAACAGAAGAAATCCTCTGGATTGTACCGGGCCGATGCCAGCTCTGCCTAGAGTGCGTTAAAGTCCTAGGTTGTCCGGCGATTCGAAAAGTGGTGGACGAAGAGTACAGTGAGGAAACTATGTACATAGACCAGAGTCGATGTACAAAGTGTGGCGTGTGTAAAATTGCCTGCAAACATTGCGCCATTGCTCGAACACGCATTACAACCTACATCCCAAAGGTTTGAGAACCGTTCAATAGGGTTGTGAAACTTTTTATATACATTAATTCTCCTTTTGTTTGAGAGAAATTTATTAAATAGATGAAAACGCAAAAATAGCCAAATACCTAGAAGGACACCAATATCTAAACTGCCCTGCAGAAGCGAAATGTGGGTTTAAAGGAATAGAGTAAAATGTATATGTCCACGTTGTCAGCAAGCGTTCGTCTATATAAAAAAAGAAAAAGCATTTCAAATACTTGTATGTACATCCTTTCCTAAATGGAGGCGTTCCCAAGTGATATCAAAGATTAAAAAGTTACTTTCTAACCGTCGAAGAATAGAGTTGTCTGATCCGAATTTCAGTCATGCCGCAGTCTTTCTCCTACTCTTCAATAGGGACGGTGAATATTACATTATTTTCACAAAAAGGACTAATGAAGTTCAACATCATAAGGGACAGATAGCCTTTCCAGGTGGAGCATTTGACGAAAAAGATGAAACATTGTTAAACACTGCTTTTAGAGAAACTTTTGAAGAAATTGGCATAAAGAGAGAAGACATCGAGGTTTTGGGGATCCTAGATGATATTGTTACATTTACAAGCAGGTATATAGTCACCCCCTTTGTTGGTTTTTTGAAGCATCCTCCACTTAACTACAAAATTCAAGTACATGAGCTGGAGGAAGTCATTGAGGTTCCATTATCTGTGTTGCTTGACGATAAGAATTTCCGGGCAGAACAACATGACTATTTTGGGAAGGAGGTTACTGTTTATTTCTACAATTACAACAAGCATGAAATTTGGGGTGCCACAGCCATGATACTTAAACAGTTTCTAGATTTGCTAAAGAAAGAGCTCTAAGTATACGATTTGTAAGTCAGAAAGAATACACGATTCTACTGCGGAAGGCGTCAAACACGCTTTGTCTTTTTATTCGTTGTATGATTTTGTCGGCGCAGTTTTCTGGGTTTTTACTCTTCTGTCTTTGGGGACAAAATTTGTGATTGTTCCCTCCTTGATTTTGCCGCATCCCAAGTAATAGTTTTTCCATTTTAGAATCACGTAGCCACGGGCTTCAGTCTCTACTTTTATGTCTTCTCCCCTCATCCATTTAACTGCGTTTTCATAATCTAATTCCACAATATTTCTTTTTGCCTTTCCACCTATAAGTTGGCTGCCTTCAATTGATAATCTTAACCCGTCTTTTTCGAATCTTCCAAAATATACTCCATAGTGAACAATGTGCACCGTTTGGCGGTTCAAGTTTGTGCATTCAGTGTATGCGTATATTTTTCTTTTTCCCATCTCTTTAAATTTGAATGGGGGTTGAACGCCAAAATTTTCCTCTATTACTTTAGAAACTTTTTGTGCGAGATCTGTTTTATTCAGCTTTAGCCCTCCTTAACCACTTTGGCCACGAAAAACCCCTCTGTGTCATAATCCTGAGGATGTATTCTAAGACACTTTTGGACTTGGCTATCGAATTTTTTTCCCTCAAAACTTGTGAAGGCTCTTCTTTTTTTAATTGGCAAATCTACTTCCTCGATTCTGGCATTTGTTTTCGATATGATGTAATCAATCACTTCCTCGTTTTCCGCAGGCTCAAGTGTACAGGTGGAGTAGACTAAAATCCCCCCGGGTTTCAAAGCCCTATAACCCGCCAAAATCAACTCCTTCTGGAGTTTTGATAATGATTCAACTTTATCTCTGCTCCAAAATTTTAGATACCTGAAATTTTTTCTTATCATTCCCACATTAGAGCAGGGAGTATCAAGGAGTACCCGGTCAAACATGTTTTCGAATCTATTGAAGTATCTTCCATCCTTCATCGTAACATACGCGTTCAAAATTCCGCATCTTTGAATGTTCAATATGAGAATGTTCAACCTGTTTTTCTTTATGTCATTGGCAATCAAGCAACCTCTGTTTTTCATATACATTCCAATATGGGTTGTTTTACTCCCAGGAGCTGCTGCCATGTCAAGCACAAATTGCCCCGGTCTTACCTCAAGCACTACGGGTGGAATCATAGAAGCAGCTTCCTGAACAAATATGAGACCGAGATGGAACTCCATAGTGTTACTAATGATTACTTCGTCTGCATCCACCTTGGGATAAATAAAGTATCCCTCATGGCACCAGGGCACAGGCTCAACATTAAAATTCTTACTTAAATTTTCTAAAACATTTTCAACACTTATTTTAAGAATATTTATCCTAATACTTTGCCTTAGGGGCTTCAACATGTACTCCCAAAACTTTTTTGAACCATCAATTTTCCCGTACCACTCAAAAAATTCAGGGTTTATTTCCCTCAACTGATCCAATTTGTTTAAGTCATTCCGAGTGGAGATAGACACCCTTCCTTGTGTGTAGGAAAATTTTTCTGATGACATTTGAATGACCATACATAAATAAAATTATTTAAAGTTTCTTGGAAACGAAATACATAATTGCCAGCTCCATATTTGGATATACAGTTGAAAACTTGCTGAAAATATTTGTATATATTCAGGGTGGTCTCGTTGAGGAAAGTTAATATTGTAATTGCTGGAGCCGGTGGGCAAGGCGTTATTACTCTGCGTAGAATAATTGAATTTGCAGCTTTTAGAGAAGGGGTCGACGTAATATTAGGTTCTGAGAAGTTGGGTCTTAGTCAGAGGGAGGGGGCTATTGACTGTTGTTGTAGATTTTTAATAAAGGAGCCAGGCGAGGTTATCGATGAGAGAGACTCTCTTCTGTCCCCTACGGTTTGTTATGGTGATGCGGATGTTTTGATAGGTTTGGAGCCTTCCGAAGCTTTAAGGAATGCGAAGTTCGCCTCCTCAAAGACCGTTTTTATTGTTAATGAGCACACTATTCCCCCAGTTACGGTTTGGGCTGAAATGGCAACTTACCCCAAGTTGGAGGATATCTTTTCTTGTTTAAAACAGTTTTCTGATAAGGTGGTTTCTCTTAATGCTACCAAGATGGCTGAAGAGGAAGTTGGAGACGCCCAGAAGGCCAATTTGGTGCTTCTAGGTGTGGCGCTGGAGCTGGGTGTCCTCCCCATCAGTTACGATTCTTTGAAACGAACTATAGAAGAAGAAATGCGGGATGCGGAAGAAAATTTAAAAGCATTAGATATAGGAATAAAATGGGCTAAAACTAATTTGGAGCGGTTTTAGGCCTTTTTTTAGGCTACTTTTCTCCTTTTTGGTTGCACTTGTAGAAAGAGATTTAGGCTTGTACTCCTATTTTTAAGTTAGGATAAAGAATATGCGGTTCGAGTGAGAAGCAATGTCCGATCAGGTTACTGATCTTACTGAAGAGGAAAAGCAAGCCTTATCTCTGATTGCTCAATTTTCTATAGGTGAGCGTCAGAAAACCATCACCGGGAGATTACAAAAAGTTTACAAGATTTGGATTAGTGGTAAGGCCAAAATGACTCCCGATGAGACAATTGATAGCTTGGTAAAGAGAGGACTGGTTAGTCGCTCAGAAACAAATTGGATATGTATAACAGAAGAGGGAAAAAAGTTAGTTAAGAAGATATAATTGTTTGTAAATTTCTAACAATTAACCCCCTTTTATTATATTCTTTCTTCTAAATAAATTTAGAATTGCCTAAACTTACAAAGGATTGTGTTCACTTTTAAGGGTGAATTTTAGTCGATTCTTATCTTTTCCTTCAGATATTTCCATGAGTAGATGGGTCCAAGCTTCTTTTCCGATTCTTCATCAAATTCTCCTTTGATGAGGGGCTCTGAGTCTAAACAATTTATTCTCACTATTGTTACT
>JAHAWU010000100.1 GCA_018383815.1 Candidatus Jordarchaeia archaeon
TTTGAAGCGTCATCCTTGAGGGAAGAGGGTAGAATAGGGGTGAAGGGAGAGGGCTCAAAAGCAACCGAAACGCGCCGTAGACCGTTTCTCACAACTACAGGGCCAACCAAAGATAGAAATCATTGGGACAGCACACACCTTTGCTAGTTTATGTTTTCTTTCAATCGAGTGGGAAATGGACATTCTAAAGCCTTTTTTCCAGAATTATTAAGAGAGTGGAGTTAAATCATTCTCATACATTCAGACGGAGATAAAGTATCCTTAAAACACGTATTTTTGTGCTAATAGCTTGATTTTTCTTCTATGAGTATTTTTTAGACCTTTTTTTATTCTTTTGAAGATGTTTCCTACAATCATCTCTTTTTTGGAATGAAGGTGTTGTCTTGGTTTTGCATAAAATGGGTTAAGATTGTTGGTAAAAAAAGAAGGGAAGTCGTTTTTTGGGTAGGCGCTGCTTTGTATTTGTATTATTTGGAGAAGATTTTGATTATTTCTTCTACCGCTGAGTCTATTATTACTTCGTATCTGCGGTCTTTGTGTAGAAGAACGTTTGCGGCGTCTCTTAGTCTGCTGGTTTGTTTAGCTGAGGGCATTATCACTGCTAGTATAAGTTTGCTTGCTGGGAGGTATATTCCTCGGAAAACTAGAACTCCGCCATTTGTTTCAATTATTACATTTTCTACGTCTCCTAGTCCAATCTGTTCCTTGACTTTCTCTGCGGTGCTGTGGGAGAGTCCAGCCATTGCTGCTATGACGTTTTTGTCTAGTTCTTTGGTGGCTTCAGCTAGAACTAATCCATCTTCTCCAGCTATTATACTCCCGTGGAATCCGCCTTTTGAGTTCAAGTTCTCGAGGATTTTGGTTAGGGCAGAGAGTCTACTTTCCGTCAATTTTGTGCAACGCTCACTTGTATTTCTATTTTATATTAGTAGAGAATGTAATTATTAAGTTAACTAATTTCTCCAGTGGTGTTCGCAAGATTTTGAACCAGTTTATGGAGTTTTAGATATATTTTTCTCAATTTTAATAAGATTTTTTTTGAGTTATACCTAGTGTTTATATACTATTTTGCTTCTCCACTCCTAAGGGTGATAACGTGAGTTCCGAGGAAAAGATTGTAGGTTTCCTAAAGTTAAGAGGCTATGAAGTGAAGGAGATAGAGGAGAAAAAAGAGGGCAACTATAGGATTATTAGGGCGGTTAAGAATGGTGAAGAAAACGTTTTCATAATTAGAAGTTACGATTCTCAAAAGGTAATTGGAACCGCCCTAGTACGCAGTTTAAAGGAGGTTATGGATGAGAAGAGAGCTTCAAAAGGATTTCTGGTGGGAGGAAAAAGAAGTACACCCAAGGCTAGAGAAATAGCCTTGGAATCCAACATAGAACTCATAGTAGATTACCCCATATTAAACATCTTTGACCACTACCTTGTTCCCAAACACGAAATAGCCCAACCAGAAGAATATGAAAAAGTTCTTAAAAAGTATAACATCAAAAAAGAGGATCTTCCCAAAATAAAAGTTTCTGACCCTGCCATAAAGGCAATCGGAGGAAATGTGGGGGACATAGTTAAAATAACTCGGGATAGCAAAACTGCAGGGAAAACAGTTATCTTCCGCTACGTTATCGAAGACACCGCCCAATAATTTCGGCGAGCAGTAAAAATATAAACAAAGAGCGGAGTGGAGGAGAATTAAATCCATCTCAGAGGCCCAATTATTCTTCAAAGCCATAGGCGCGCATTTTTGAGTGAAAGTTTTATTTGCTCATTTGCGTTTCTGGTGGCGATGTCCAGATGTCCGCAGAGTAGGTATTGAACATCCAGTTTGCTCAGCAGGGTTAGAGATTGGGTGAGTTTTTTTCCGTCTCCCGTTGGGAAGTCTACCCTACCAAAGCTTCCCTGTGTGAACACCGTGTCTCCAGAGAAAAGTACCTTCTGGTCTTGGTCATACAGACATATACTGCCAATAGTGTGTCCTGGAGTATTAATCACCCTCAGACTTAGGCTTCCTGCTTTGATTATATCCCCCTCTTTTAGTCTTTGGTGAACTTTGGTGGGTGTGAACTCCAAACCGAATTCTCTCGCCAAGAGTAGACCATTTCCACCCTTCTCTATACTATCTGCTTCTAAGTGGAAAACCAAAACCTTGGGTGAGTATTCCCTCACGAAGTTTATGAGCCCGCCACTATGGTCAAAATGAACATGGGTCAAAATAACGCGGGTAATATTTTCAGGTTTCAGCTCTTCCTGAGAAATTCTCTTAATTAAACGATCGAAGAAAAATCCGGTGCCGCAGTCGATGACTGTCAACTCATCTGAAACACTATCTTTTATCAAAAATACGTTGCAATCAAAGTTTATACCGGGAAAATAGAAGATTTCCTCTGTAACCTTCAATTCGACGCATCTCCGCCATTAAAAGGATAGCAACTTTTTTATTCTTTACGATTCTCGCCAGAGAAAGAAATTTTAGCTTATCTTATTAAATGTGAACATAACACAGCTGGAAACATGTACCAGTTTTTTGAAAATAATTTGGGCATTTATGTTCCCTTTTATTTCTATGGAAGTGGAGTTGTAAATCTTGGAAGCAATTCCTCGAAGCTACATTTTGGTGTTTGTTCAAGTTAGAAAAGGTTCCAGCATAGAGGTTTTGCTTTTGAGTGGAAACCCTAAATTGAAAAGAGTCAAGCCAGAACTCCGCTTAATGGTTGAGTTTTATTATCCTAAGGAAAATCTTTTGAGGCCCAATCGTGTGAGAATCGACTCCGGCGGTAGAGAGTCCTTTATTCAGCCCAAAGAGTTTGTATCTATGCTGCGTAGTGCTAGAAGAATCATTATGGCTTCGGATTTTCCAGAAGAGTTAAAGGCCCAAGTTTTGGCTATGTTTAGAGATTTCGGAATTAAGAGGGCAGAGGTTTTAGAAGTCTGTAGGTACTGCCTAGTCGATGGCTTCATAACAGTTCTAAGCGAAGATAACACCTTTTACGCCGCTGGAAACGCCATGTGCCAAACCTGTGTAAGGGCAGAGTTGGACAGGGAGCTTGGTTTTAGGGGCACCCACATTTCTGAAGAGATGAAAAAGCAGCTTTGGAACATTCTTGATCGGAAAAAAGATTTGGAGAGCATCATAACCATTCTGTCCCCCAATTTTGATCCCTCCAAGAACGCAGATTTGACCCTGTTTGACACCATTGAGGCAGGAGAAAAAACTAAAACCATGGGTTTAGATGAGTTGCCCATACCCGTAAAATTGGTGCAGGTTCTACTGGATAGCGGCGTCGTTCAACTTATGCCGGTTCAAGTTGCTGCTATAGAGGCGGGACTATTTGAGGGCGAGAATTTGCTGGTGCTAAGCTCCACTACCAGTGGGAAGACCCTTATAGGAGAGCTGGCAGCTCTGCCCAAAATATTTGAAGGTAAAAAAATGGTTTATTTGGCCCCCCTAGTGGCTCTAGCCAACCAAAAGTATTTGGAATTCAAAAGAAAGTATGAGAAGCTGGGCGTTAAAACCGCCATTCGGGTGGGAATGAGCAAAATAGATGTGGGGGAAGAGGAACTAGTAGTCGTGGACGAAGATGTTGCAAACGCCGACATAGTTTCAGCAACCTACGAAGCCTTGGATTATCTACTGCGTTCACAGCGTCACCACGAATTGGGAGACGTAAAAACAATAATTGTGGACGAAATTCAAATGTTAGCCGACGAGGAGAGAGGGCCAGAGCTC
The DNA here is from genome assembly GCA_018383815.1 of Candidatus Jordarchaeia archaeon. GTDB lineage: Archaea > Asgardarchaeota > Jordiarchaeia > Jordiarchaeales > Jordiarchaeaceae > Jordiarchaeum. The sequence goes on from JAHAWU010000100.1 coordinate 3,728, forward strand.
GACGGAATAATTATAAGGCTCAGAGAACTTTATCCAGAAAGCCAAATGATTTGTCTCTCAGCAACCATTAGCAACCCCGAGGAATTGGCAAAGAGTCTAAATTTAAAGTTAGTAGTATCAAATAATCGCCCCGTACCTTTAGAGAGACATCTTCTGCTTGCTGCGAATTCCAATGAGAAAATCAGATTTCTTGAAAAACTAATCAAGGGAGAATACAAACAAGTAAGCAAGTTTGGATACAGAGGCCAAACCATAGTTTTCACCTATTCCCGAAGAAGAGCCCACAGACTGGCTCAAATACTCCGAGACAGAGGAATCACTGCTGAGGCTTACCACGCAGGCCTAACCTACCCCCAAAGAAAAAGGATAGAAACAGGCTTTTCAGTGGGAATCATAGCCGCAGTTGTGGCAACCGCCGCATTGGGTGCGGGAGTTGATTTTCCCGCCAGCCAAGTGATTTTTGAATCACTGACACAGGGGAAGGATTGGTTAACAGTGGCGGAATTCGAGCAGATGGCGGGCAGAGCGGGCAGATACGGAAAACATGAAAGGGGCAAAGTAGTTGTCATGGTGGAACCGGGATTAAGATATAATGCAGCCCAAGAAGAAACAGAAGATGAGGTGGCTATGAATCTGCTGAGGGGCAGTATAGAGGAGGTTTACCCCAGTTATACGTTAGAGCAGTGTGCAGAGCAACTATTGGCGAGCATATCTATGAGTGAAAAAGTTACTTTTAGAGATCTGGGAGAGATTTACGAGAAGCTGATTGGCAGAACGGTGGAGCTGGATAAAATAGTGGAACACCTTGAAAAGAGCGGTATGGTTTTAAGGGAGGGAAAAACTTTAATGGTTACACCCTTGGGAAGGGCTGCTAGTGTTTCTTTTCTGTCTCCTTCAGAAGCCGTCTTTGTTAAAGATAATATTGAGGGGGATCCTTTAGAACTTGCTATAAAGTTGGAACCCTTCGAATCAGTTTATCTGTCTTCAAGGCTGCAGGCAGAGTTGAATAGAGCCTATGGCACGAATTTTCCAACCAGATTCTTTTCCGGTGCAGTTTTAGATGTGATGGATTCTTCCAGAATCAGGAAATCCAAAAAATTGGAAAAATGGGTCCTGGACATCTTTGCCAAATGGATCCTAGAATTCTTCAACTGCAACTGCAAGGAGAATCCCTTCTGTGAATGTGGCCAAGTGGCTTTGAGTAAAAAGATTGTAGAGTTAAGGTACCAGGGACTGAAGCTATCAGGCATATCTCAAACATTAAATGAAGAATTCGAACTCTACGCGTATCCGGGAGATATTTTTCAGTGGCTAAACGGGCTAATTCACAATTTGACAGCGGTGAGCAAAATCGCAGAAACACTAAAAAAAGATACTCTTATCCCAAAAATCCAAGAAATCATAAAAAAGGTAGAAAAACCACTCTCCAGCAAATAGAGGGGCCTAAAAAATCAGGTGAGTGTCTGAAGAGGTAGATCGAATTGGCCTTAGATGCTACCACAATAAAGAGGAATAATATCCTTAGGCATGATTTGGAAAGCAAATATTATGATGACATTTTTGATGTAAAGACGTCCTATAAGCATGGGAAGGTAATTAATTCAGAGCTAGCTTTTGCAGGAATTGACGCCAACAAAAAAATATTGGTTTTGGACGCTGCTTGCGGCACTGGCAAAATTGCACTTAACCTCAAGGCTTATGGATCAAGAGCTAAAGTGGTGGGTTGTGACATAAGCTCAGGTATACTGGGGAGGGCTAAGGAGAAGGCGGAGAAGAAGGGATTCTCTAGCGAAACCTCTTGGCTTCGTTGCGACTGTGAAAGCCTTCCTTTAAAAAGTGACACTTTTGATTTAGTGATTTGTTCGTCCTCATTGCACCATTTCCCGAACTACTTATTATTTTTGAGGGAGAGTAGACGAATCCTGAAAAAGGAGGGGTATTTGGCCATTTTGGAGGAACCAAATCGCCTAGGAATAACGTTAGTCGGAATTTTCGGTGTGGTATTGACCCAATTGGGGGAGATTTTTAATCGGAGGTCCGGCTCAAGCCTAGACCCAAGAACCATTGAAAGCCTGATGCGGATGCAACAAAACCCCAAGGCACTAAAAACTGATCCCCACATGTTTACTATAAATGAGTTAATTAGAAGCGGGTACTTAGCGGGATTCAGAAAAGTTTTTACTAAGGCCGAAACCTTCTTCTCATACTTCATATTCTTCTTTGCGAAGGGGTTCCTACCAAAGAAATACTTTGGACGAATATTTGACCGTGCCTATAAAGTTGACAGAAGACTCTTTCACCGCTTTATACCCAACAATTTCAGAGCTACAGCGAATTTGTACTGTCAAAAATAGAATGTAATTAAAATATGGGCTGAAAAATTGGGCATTATTCTAAAAATTTTTATTAGCGTTTCCTGCGACTATGGTGGTTTTAAGGGAATAAAATTAGGGATTGGGGTTTATTCTTCTATGCTTGCTCCGCAATTTGGACAGAAAACTGCAAACTGAGGAACTTCAACACCGCAATGTGGGCAGAACCGAGCCTTCTTCGGTGGTCCCAGCTTTATTTCTATCTTGGGTTTTTCTTCCTCTGTGATAACCATTTTTTCCTCTTTGGGAACCTTCCTTTTTATCCCTTTGCCCGCACTGAGTTCCTTGATCCAACTGAACATGTTGAGCAGAATTTTGGCGTTGTCAAATCTTCTCATGAAGGCCTTAGTGAACAACATTATACTGCTTATAAAAATCATCGTGCCTTTTCCGAATTCCCTAACTGCAATTACTGGAAATGAGCGTATACCCAGCTGGACTCTAGCGATTTGTGTCCATTCAGGAATTAGGTTTGCCCTAAACCATGGGGCATGAATCTTAAATATACCCGAAGTAATGGGATGCAGAGTAAAGTCAGTAACAATTTTGGAATTCATTCCTAACCAGTCAATCCCGAGTTCACGGGCAAAAACCGTCTTGTAGATCCTGTCAGCTCGGGAGGGAGTTACCAACAGTATTCCTCCCTCTTGGACATAATCCATAACCGCCCGAGTTTCCTCAACCTTCCAATCGTACTCTTTTCGAAATTTTCGGGGACCTATGATGGCTAAGGCGTCGTATGTTTCCAGCAGTTTGGAGGTTAGCGGCCCAGAGGAGTTTACATAGAGGTCTAAACCCCAGTTCACAATACTATTCTTTATGTCGTTGTAGATCCTGGCTTTGGTTTCCTCATTATGGTACTCGTCTAAAAGCATGTTTACTTTGCTCGACAACCAATTAACCTCCCTTATAACATACTGTTTTGTTTTAGGAGTCTAGTTTTAAAATGGATTTCTATGGATATAAATATAGCTTTAATGGCAAATTAGTTAATAAACCTGTCTTCATTAAAAACGTTTCATAGTAGAGTAAAGTTTTGTCCTAAGATTTGTTAGCTCTTCGGCGGTTTTTCTTATGTTTCCCATGGGAATTTTAGGTTCCAGCCGCGTTACGAACCTTTTCCAGCGTTTGGGGATAGGGGTTAAACCGTTTTTCGCTCCGCAAAGACCCCCTGCAATGCAACCTATTGTGTCAGTATCCCCTCCAGAATTTGCAGTTATTAGTAGGGCTTTTCTGATGTCGCCCTTAAAAACTGAGAAAATTGCGAAGGCCGCGGGCACGGATTCCCATGAGAGTGGCCCGACACCTATTTCTCTATAGAGCGTCCTCAGTATTTCCCAGGGGTCTGTTTGGTTTTTCACAAGTTCCTCTGCCATTTTTATGCGGAACGCCACACTTTTACCAGATTTGACTCCGAAATTTTCGCCCAGCTCAGCTCCTTCAAAGGCAGCATCAACTATCTCCTCTACACTGAATCCTTCCACCGCCGCAGAAGCCGCACAGGATACTGCCACAGCCGCTGAAATTGCTGCGCTGCTCCCATGAGTTACCACTGAAGAGGTCACGGTTTTCTCCAAAATCACTTCGGGTTCGTAGGGAGTGCATAAACCAATAGGGAAGGCGCGCATAGCAGCTCCATTAGTATTGCCTGTGGTAGAAACAGTTTTAGGATCATTTTGTAGACGCATTATCGAGGCTTTTGTGGATGAACCTAAACGTGGACAATCAGCACTTTTTAAAATCGCTTTTACAATACTGTCGTGGGTAACATCTCCCTGGTTTTCTATAAGAGCTTCGGCTATAAGAAAGTTCAGAATGGTGTCATCGGTTATTTCCAAACTTAAAGGGTCTTTTATAACCCCATACTTTGACCTTATCTGGTAGGGAGTCATGCCCTCTGTTGCTGCACCCAGGCAATCCCCTATGGTTAATCCCACTAGGCAACCATGGATGCGGTTCAGCGTTTCGGACATAGGATTCCTCCGGAGCCAATCTAGTTTTCTGCTTAAAATATGTGTATATCACAGTATCCAAATGATGTATAGAGCGTTTTAAAATGCTTTTTGGTAGTATTCCTACACTTGGTTTACGGCGCAATGTAATGTGTATGTATTTTTTGTTTGGGGGTATGTAATTTTTGTTGTGGGCCCTGTTTTTGGGGAGGCTTCCTAAGCCTCCTTTTCCATTTTTTTTGAGCCCCATAAATGTTTTTTTAGGGGGAACATTTTTACACACCCCACAAAATCAAAAATACATACTTACTACTTCGCCTTGGTTTACACAAGAAAAATTTATTTTCTGCTAAAGACCTTTATTATTATGCGTTAAACCCGTATAAAGCTTTATATTTTTAGTTCTCTACGATGGGGTTTTACATTATCTCCCGCTCAACGACCGCAAGCCCTTTGGTGAAGGTTCAAGCCAACTGGTCTTTAAGGAGGCCAATCGATGAAGATAGACGAGAAAAAGAAGGTTACAGGAGTTTTTTGGGTTGATTTGAAAAATTGGATGTGGAAAATTGAAGTGGATCAGCAGAAAATGAGGGAATACGCGGAAAAGAGCGACCCTCTACTTTTACGAGCGGATATAGCTGCTCTCACTGAAGTTTATAACATTTCTCAAATTAACCCTGCATACGCCAGCCATGCCGGAGTGGCTCTGATACAAGACGACCTAGCCGCTCTTCCCCACCGCCTTATTAAGGATAAATCAATAAAAATGCTTGCCGCCTACCCCATAATGTTTAAAGGAAACTTTGAGTTCGTATCCGACAAAATTAGAGACCCCATAGGCCAGAAAGAGCGGATTTATGTTAGCGTTAACATTTTTAAAAACGAGGTAGAAACAGAAGTGGGAAGAGCATACGCAATGTTAGACGAGAATGAAAAAATCATAGGCTTAGCCAAAGAAGAAGATTCCTTCATAGTAAAAATTATCTAATACTGCCATAAATTATAATTGTTGTTTAACTAAAAGTTGGTTTCCACTGGTTCTATTTGCTTAAAGCAGATGAAGTTTCTATTTGTCTACAATAATTTTGAAGAAAAAAGGCTTCAACATTGTAGAAGGCGGGCATACTCCCACACCTAAAGTGTCGAAGATTCTGAACACATGGGGATAAATACGCTACACCCTATTGGCTTCTGCACACCTTTTTCCAGGTTGATGTTTAATTTTTCTGCATTTTAAATATTTAGAGCGCTCACAGTTAATTCTACTTCTTTAACGAGTTCTTGATTCATTTTTTGTAAAAATACTGCTAGTCGGGTATTCGATGAGAGTGAAGGCATTATTCTGCTTTTTTTATTGATTCCCTTAAACGCTGAAGCACTGCTTTAATGTCTTCTTCGGTTCTTCTTTCAGGGTAAGCTTCCCCGGAAATGGTTTGAATGGCTTTTCTCGTTTCGACTTCGGCGGTCTCTACTTTTTTAGGTTGATAAACTACGTTTTGTGAAAGTTGAGCCGATTTTCTATCAATACGTGTTCTCAACTCATCGAAAAAGTTTTCAGCTATGGGAGCCTCCCTTGAGAGGGGTATGTTATCTGGAGGAGTCGCAGGTTGCACTCTTGTTAAGGTCGCAGCTTCAGACACTTCGGCTCCCAGGCCATAACTTTCAGCTTGAATTGTGGTGGTTGGTTTGGTGACCTCGGGAGAGAGTGTTGCGGCCGGAACTGGAGGGGGCTCTGGCTGTTTTTTAACCATTATTGGTTCAGCTCTGGTGGCGTCCTCAACAAGTTGTAATGGAACACGTATTCCCCCTGCAGGAGCACCGCTCCTCACCCCGCCCTTTTCCAAGTTGGTGATTCGGGTATCAAGATTTACAATCTGTTTTTCGATTTTAACCATTCTTTCCTCAAATGAGGATAAGTAGGTTGCTAAAATACTTGAAAGTCTATCTATTCCCAGTTTAACCTCTTTTAGCACGTCCGACTCTTTGCCGGATTTGGGAGTTTTTGATGCTTGCCCAATTATGGGGGGGTCTAGATTTCCTTCCTTTTTATCTTTACTAAACATTGGCATTAGTCGCCACCCTATAATTAACTAGTGTGAGGAGATTGATTAAATTTATGATTTGGACAGTTTTTCGAAATATTTATTGTTTTTTGAGGATATTTTTAGGGTTCAATATATAGAATAATTTGAAGTTTTTATTTTTTAGGGGGACGTTTTGGCGCCCATTTTCGAAGATAGAATACCCAAAATGATGAAATCAAAGAGGTACGTAGCTTCTTGCTAGCATCCCTATACTATTATACTAGGTGGATGAACTCCTGTCTAGGGTAAAATATTCATATTTCTATGTGTAAATTGATAAAATCTCTAACTCGACGATGTTAAATGGATTTGGTTTCCCTATCTGGCACTATTGAGTGATGAAAATTCTTTTTTCTCTGCGTAAAAAAGAGAAAATCGGGAAGAAAAAGTTGCAATAAAACAAATTTAACATCTACAAGCTAAATAAAGTTAAATTTTAACAATCTTGATTAAGAAGTAACGTAATAAGTTTAAGCATGTTCTAAAACGTTCACGCAGTTGGAGGCTTATGCATGGATCTCTCGGTTTCTGAGAAGGAGAGGTACGATAGGCAAATGCGTATTTCTGGATGGGGGGAAGAGGGCCAGAGAAAGTTGAAGCAGTCTAAAGTTGTAGTTATGGGTATGGGTGGTTTGGGTTGCCCAGCATCCATCTACTTAGCGGCTGCTGGTGTGGGTAATCTGATTTTGGTGGATAAGGAGAGCTCTGAGCTAAGCAATTTGAACAGGCAAATTTTACATTGGCAAAAGGATCTGGGTAGACCTAAGGTTCTCTCAGCGAAGGAGAAGATAGAAGAGTTAAACTCTGAAATTAATGTAGAAGCAATAAAAACAGAGATTAATGAAAAAAATATTGAGGAACTCGCATCGGGTGCCACGGTGATTCTTGACGCCATGGACAATTTCAAAGTTCGCTTTCTAATCAACAGAGTATGCGTTGAAAAAGTAATTCCATTTGTTCACGCTGGAATCTACGGATTTCAGGGTCAAATGACTACAATAGTTCCCGGAAAGGGCCCCTGTTTGAGGTGCATATTCCCACAAAGCCCACCCGAAGCAGAGCGTTTTCCCGTAGCGGGGGTAACACCAGGCGTGTTGGGAGTTCTGCAAGCCATGGAAGTAATAAAGTTGATTGTTGGCCTAGGTGAACCGTTAATAGGCAAAATACTATTCTTTGACGGTGAAGATATGACATTCATTACCTGTGAAGTTCCAAGAAATCCTGACTGTACAATCTGTAAAAAATTGGTTTAACAAAAACCTAAAATTTTAATCTTAAATTGAAGCCAGAAAGCATTACGTCCTGGAAGTCGTACTAAGAGGGGAGGGTTTTTTAATCTCGAATTTAATCAAGCACAATAGGCTAATAGTATATTCTTGCTCTCTTGATTAAAGCTTGGGTCACTATACTCATCCATGTTTTGGGTTGACTTTTCAACCACACCATCTCTGCTTGGACCACCAGCTTAGCCTTGTCCTTTACCTTTTCATAGACAAACTGCCTCTTTGCCAGAAGACCTTTGGTAACCATATCCTCAATGATTTCTTTCCCCCTCCCAGTTCGAATAAAGACAGTTGACCAACCAGTAGGAGCACCCAGAGTGGCCACCGATAAATCTGAGTGTTCTGCAGAAAAATCCTTACAGCCTATACACTCCTTTGCCATAGCAGCTTTAAACTCGTTAAGACTTAAAGGGTGCCTTCTTCCATCCCTGGTCACAATGTACATTCCCAAATTGTTAATGGGCGTCTCTTCCTTGAACACTGCATTGTCAAAATCTACAGCAACGATTTCTTCAATGTCAATACCCTTCTCAACAGCTTGCCTGGTAAAAAGGTCGCGACTAAAAATATTTCCGCATGGTATACCAATCAAGTAAGCTATCTGCTCTCGAAACTCCCTATACCTCTCGGCAAGTCTTCGCACTCCTTCTATGTGGCACGGCAAACCAACTAGGGCTACTCGATCAAAATTAGCCATAGCGCTTATGAGCACCGCGTTTGTTGGACAGTGAAAAGGCTTTGTTCCCGAAGCATAGAGAACTTCATTCCTATTTGTAGCGATGGCTGGTGAGGGTCTCCAAGGCTCATCCTGTCTGCGTCCAGCCACAACCGCACAGCCGACGAGACCCTCCTGCAAAAGGTAGATTAAAATGCTGGAAACCACCCCACTCTTGGGCTTAGCTATGTCCCCAAGACTACGGTGAATTGGCTGATACTGGAAGTATGAGTACTGCTTTACATCGTTCATTAGGGACTGCACATGGACAACTTCACTGAAGGCTCCAAAAATCTCACTTGAATCCACCTCGATGGGATGCAGCCCAATACATATGTCTGTACAAACCTTACAGTCCATGGGACACTTACCAATGCAAACTATTCTTTTACCCCACTCGTCCACCGCAAGCAAATCGTGGGGACAAGCGGACACGCAAGTTCCGCACATAACACATTTTCCAGCACTTATCACTTGGCGCTCCAAATCCTTATACAACTGCGACCCCTTCAGACAGTTGTTTAAAAATTATGTAAAACGCAGACTCCTTTTCCGGCGTTTGCCAGATTGGTGTAGACCTTGTTAAAGTTTCCATATCGCTCATAGAATATAACTCTAACTGTTATTGTGACAAGCTTCAGTGATGTAGAATGGTTCGGTTATGCCTCAAAAAGGGGCTTTTATAAAGCTCCTTTCGCAACTTAGAGCCTTATGAGGGAAACGGAACCGAATGAATCTACATCGCCACAAGCTTCCCTAGTAAAGTTTTAGTATACATTTTTATATGCTTATAAATTAAGGATATTTGGGATTGATTATATGGAAATAGGGGAGTTATTGGAAGCAGTGAAGGAGTCTCCGACGATTTCACCTAGTTTCGATGGCGTTGACGTGCTGATGGTGCTATTACTTTTCTCACAGAAGAAATATCCCATTGGGAGATACACCCTTAGGGAGCAGCTAAAGCTGGGACCGGGTGTTATAAGAACCCTGCTTCGCCGCCTAACTCAATTAAATTTAATCAAACCAGTGGGGAGGAAGGGGCATACACTTACCGCTAAGGGAGAAAAAACGATTGAAGAACTGCGAAGAGTAATGGCTGAAGAAAAGAAACTTCCGGAAAGTGAGCTATCTATAGGAGGAGAAAGTAACTACGGCATTAGACTGAGGAACACTGCAGACAAAATCTCCGATGGATTAGGACAACGCGATAAGGCTGTACAAGTGGGCGCCGGAGGAGCAACAACAATCATCTGTAAAGGAGGGAAACTATTTATTCCCAAGATAGGAGAGTTAAAGGTCAAGGAGGAAAAAATGATTCGGGAAGCATTCGAAATACAAGAGGGAGATACCATAATTATTACTTCGGCGGATAATGACTTAACTGCTTGGAAGGGAGCCTTAGCAGTAGCCTTAAATCTAATACACCCACCAAAGCAAGAAACCTTACCATAACACTCCATTTCGATTTGCCAAAAAAATTGAAATAGAATTTCTTCTGAAAGGCGGAGGAACAAAAGATTTATACGTTATAGATAGTTCAAAAAAGATTCTCAGAAGGTAGCATTCTTGGTTTGTACTGAAAGTTTTAGTAAAATTGTCTTTTTAGATGTAGAGTCCTCGGTGATCCTCATTTTTTCTTTTTGCCCACTGGGTTTCCCACTTTTTCACGAAGCTTGTGGTTCCTTCTATTAGCTCCTGTATTTCCTCGATTTCTCCCTGGGATAAGGCCTCCCTCAGGCTTTCCCACACCTCTTTCTCTTCTTTCTCCTTAACCTTTTTGTTTACCTCCTCCCTTATTATCACAGCAGCTTTATGACCAGTAAGCATGTTCAAATATTTGTTTATCAGATTGTTCAGGTTCTCATCTAGGTTTAAAACATGGAGAGTTTCAAGAAGGGACAACATAGCAATGTCGAAGTCGTCAATTTCAATTTCAGTGTCCAAATCTTCTAGTTCCTGAATTATCTCATCATAACTTGTTTGGAAAATCCAGAAAATATTCCTGATCTCATTCAGAAGCAGTTCCGAAGTCACCATCATCACCCAAAAAGTATCTAAATTCCAACATTAACATGATTGCTTAAAAATCAATCGCTTAAACAATAAAACATAACTAAAATTTTAAAAAAATATTTATAAAAAATATAAAAATTAGTTTAAAAAATAGTTTAAATAATAACTTCACTATATAAATTAAAAACTTCCCAAAAAAAGCTTGATGCAACGCAACAAGTATTTTTCTAACACCAGACACATCTATTCTCGTTTATATTAGCTTCACATAAAAGAAGCATTAAACAGATTCCAAATCCAAAACCTTCCAGAAGAGTTTGGGCAAACCCAACAACAGAACCAAACACCAAAAATACATACCTGTTACTCCATGTGCCAAAAAAGCTTGGCGCAATGTAATGTGTGTATTTTTTGTTTGGGGGTATGTAATTTTTGTTGTGGGCCCTGTTTTTGGGGAGGCTTCCTAAGCCTCCTTTTCCATTTTTTTGAGCCCCATAAATGTTTTTTTGAGGGGGAACATTTTTACATACCCCACAAAATCAAAAATAAATACTTTGCGCCAAAAAGCTTGGCACAGTTAACCTAGAGTCACCAATCATGTGCATCGCTTCTGAGTAGCTTGTCCCACACCTCGTAATAGTCAAGCTTCTCGACACCACCGGCTTCGAATGGTGTGCAACCCAGCG
>JAHAWU010000101.1 GCA_018383815.1 Candidatus Jordarchaeia archaeon
AATACATGCTGGTGTCGATTTGTTTCTTACGACCCATTAGGAATCACCTTCCACACCCCCTATATGTAATAACACCTTATTTAACTTAACTATTTTGGGACATTAGGAAATTTTTTATTTTTTATTTTTTGACTGAAAAATATATATGTTAAGAGTATTGTAGAAAGTTAATCACCCTAAAATTTGTGTTATGGTAGCGCGAACAATTTAGTTTCCCGTTTGGTTGGATATTTACACTTACTATAATGGTGTTTCACATGGGCATAACTGGTAGAGATCTTAGTCCTATTTTTGAGCCCAAATGTGTGGCTATGATTGGGGCCTCAAACAATCCTTCAAAGTATGGTTGGATTATTCCAGCAAACATTTTGGCCAATGGGTATAAGGGTAAATTGTACCTCATTAATCCTACTGAGGAGAAAATTTGGGGCTTGAAGGTTTACCGCAGCCTTAAAGATATTCCGGAACAAGTGGACTTAGTTGTTGTATCCAGACCCGCCGAATCGGTTCCTCAGCACATTGAGGAATGTGTGGAGAGCCATGTAAGATCGGCCATAGTTATTTCGGGAGGATTTAAGGAAACAGGGAGAGAAGGGGAAAAGCGGGAGCAGGAGATTGTTAGAATTGCACGTAGGGGAGGAATGCTTCTCGTTGGCCCCAACAGTATGGGTGTCTATAGCGCCTCAGTCAGTCTTTCGGCCCTTATGCCTCCTATTCTTCCCAAGGCGGGAGAGGTCTCCCTAATTTCTCAGAGTGGAAACATTGGAACTAACCTCTTGGCCTTTGGCAGTGAGCAGGGAATAGGCTTCAGCAAGTTTGTCAGCAGCGGAAACGAGGCAGACATATCCCCTCTAGAATATCTGGAATATTTTGGTCAAGACCCCACATCAAAAGTTATACTTATGTACGTGGAAGGTGTGCGTGAGGGCCGAAAATTCGTGGACTTGGTGAAACGTGTCAATGAGAAAAAACCAGTAATTGTCTATAAGGCTGCGGTTTCTAAGGCGGGTTCAAGCGCTGCCAAATCTCACTGTGGAGCATTAGCTGGTTCTACGAGGATCTTTGAGGCCGCCCTAAAACAGTCCGGAGCAATAAGGGCCTCCACAATAAACGGGATGCTCGACCTAGCAGTGGGCTTCCTCTACCTACCACTGCCTAAGGGAAAAAGAGTGGGAATAGTTACGTGGGGTGGAGGATACGGAGTAGTTGCCTCAGACTCCTGCGAATTAGCTGGGTTGGAGGTTCCTCCCCTTCCCTCTGAAGCAGTCCAGAAAATAGATCAGTTGCTCCCCTCCTACTGGAGCAGAGGGAATCCAGTAGACCTAGTGGGGTACATTAATCGAGAGGTTCAACCCAAAGTCATAGAAGAAGTAGCGAAGCTGGGCAACATCGATGCCATCATTGCCTCGGGTTTCATTTTGGGTAGAAGTATAGGTTCATCCATATTTAAACTCTTACACAGAGATAAGGAGGATGCGGATGAAACTTGGTCCGATAGAGCCACCAAAAAGGTGGCGGAGGAAGTAAGAAACCTAATACACAGGTACCATAAACCCATTGTGGCGGTTACCCTCACGACCGACCCTGGAACTTTAAAGAAGGTTCTAGAATGTGGGGTGCCCGCCTACTCTACACTGGAAACAGCTGCAGAAGTCTTAGCCAAAATGTATGAATACCAAAAGAACCTAGAAAAAAAGGAGAAAAACAAGCAGAAGTAACATTCACACCATTATGTTGCCCTAAAACTCGAAATAAAATACCACAGATACAATTCTCTTTTTCTTGGGAAATAACTTAAATGCTGCAGGAATTTATCGTAAACTACATTTTTTTAGGAAATTTTCTTTTTCAGGGAACATTTCAGAATTGGACAGGCAAAACATTCGGGTATCTTTATCTTCGCCAGCTGGGCTCCCTTAACTTCTTCAACTATCTGTATGGCTTCTCTGACAGATTTTTCATCACCTTTTATGATGAGAGTTACTGCTCCCTCCGCTCCCATAATTCCGCCCGCACTAATAGGTATAGCCGTAGCTCCAGTTAGAATTTTAATTGCCTCGACTTCAGTAATAACAGTCCCGTCTATGGGAAACAGGCCAACGGGGAGCCCCATAGAGTAATCCATTCTCTCAATTCCCGCTTCTCTTGAAGCCTCCCTAACTGGGATAGGTATCAGCTTCTCCAATCCGATGGGAAGGATAATGTGGGTACCTCTGGCCCTGCATACCATGTAGGCCACCCCAACGGTGCCCCCTGCTCTGCTACCGATAAGTACTCCTACATTTCCTTGGGGGTCGAGTGCGTTGCCAGTTTTTATGTAAACGTCCTCAGGTCCTATTTCGCTTAGAGCTTTTTTGTAGGTTACCTTGTTTAGCATTTCGCCATTTTTTAACACCCAAGGCATAAAAAGTTCTGGGGCCTCTATTCCCTCTGCTAGGTTGAAATCTTCGATAGCTTCTAGGGCAAAGCATGTTCCTCGAGGAATAATCACCCCACAAGCTATGCCCCGGGTCTTCTTCCCTAACTCTTCCATAATGAAGCTGGTAGTTGTACTGGGGTGGATGATGATAGTCCCCTTACTTAAAGCCTTTTGGACAGCATCCAGTTTCACTGTCGCCTTACCAATGAGCTTCTTCGACTCGGTAGGTGTAAGAGAAACTTGCGCTCTCATAATTTTTATCTTATTTAACCTTTAAATATAAATTTCTATGGAGTAAAAAAAGTAATACCTACAAAAATTGGACTCAACTTTTTATGCGCTAGCTGTATTAATAGATTTTTGAAGTTAGCGAACTGCAAAAAAGGGCTAAAAATAAAAAGGAAGTGGTGGAGGATTTTTGTGCTAAGTAGGTTTCCATTCTCCCGGTGTACTTGGTTCAGGTGGGCCCGGGAGATGCTCCTCTTCTTCTCATTAAAGTGATTATCACTGTTGAGATTATCGCCGCTATTGCGACTCCGCCTAAAAGCATTAGTGTGAACTGGTTCTGTTGTGTCTGGTGGCTGCTTGATAGCACCATATAAGATACTAATAATGTCATGGTAGGGTTAGGCCTCAAAGAGTATATTGCCACAGTGTATAGCGTATAAGGATATGTGGTTGTTAGTTCCATTCCAATAAGCACCACTTGGCTGTCTCTTTGATAATAGCCGATCAGAAGAGGAATGTTTGAGGGTGATTTAACATCAGCAATGCGGTTCAGGTTTTTGGAGTCTAATAAACGATTCCATCCATAAGAACTTGAATAGTCAAAATAGATGATGCGTTCCTCTATGCCATCAGTGTCCAGATCTAAAGGCACGCCAAGGGGGTAAGGTGCCCAAAGATTTCCAAATGGAATTTCGCTTTGAATGTTGAATGTTAGAAGTCCATTAAAGGTATCTGCGAATAATTCGGGGTCGGGGTCCCCATCTATTTCAGTAAAGCGAAGGTACCAAATGGGCCCCAAAATTTCACATGCCCAATAGTTACAAGCCACAGCGTCTACTGTAACTATTAGATAATCAATTTCACTGTCATGAAGGTCACTGTCGAAGAATGATATGTACCTGTCAAGGGAGATAATCGTGTCTATCTCTATCCGACCATCGTGCACATCTAAACTTTTATTATAAACTGGTTCGCCCACGGCATTTTTGTTTATGAAAACAATTGGATAATCTTCATGGTACTCGTCGAAGGTTACTATTTCGTCACCGGAAGAGCTTAGATCCCAATCTATAGCCAACACTATCAGGATATATCGAGTGCGGCAGATTCAGATTACTCGAAACTATGGTGATGTCGTTCTCCACATCCTCAATCCAGTATTTCCAGTAGTATGCGCCATAGACGGTTTTTGAAAATGCCAACAGGTCTCTTACTCCGTCGGAGTTTTGATCGGATATGGCTGTAACGACTACTGGTTCGCCGTAATTCTTGTTCCAGAGAACAGAGCCGTCATTGTCATAGACTGTCACAGTGTTTCGAACAACCGCAATTATTTCCTCTTGTGAATCCGAATCTATGTTATCCGGAATTATTTGGTCAAATGCATTCACATTTTGGAAGCTCCACTGCTCCACGAGGTTTTGCCATCAACCACCGTGACTTTGTAAGAGGCTGACTCATTTGAGTAGACTATTAACTCATGGTTAGCGTCAGAGTCCACGTATCCCCTTCTAACATATTTTACTGAATCCGTAGAGGTATACACCGTTCCCAACCTTACAAGATCCATATGATTAAAACTTTTAGAAATAATTGAAGACACATTGGGGTCAGACGCCGCTGGAATTTCTGTCACACCAATAATGAGGGGGAGCGCAAGCAATAAAATTAAAGTGGAAACTAGTAGCAAGCATTGAAATGTTCTTTTCCTAATCATCTCTCCCAATCTCCATCCATCTTTGGATAATTTTTTTCTAAGGGTACCCTCCTTATTATTCTTGCGCTACTTCTCTGGCGAACTATATATGAGAAAAACTCGGCATCATTATATTTTTTCATGTTATTTAAATTTAGGATCTCTTAGCGAAGCAATCAAATCTATAGAATTGGGAGAGGAGATAAAAGATTAAATATTCAAAAACCAAAAAGGTAAGCAATAAAAAGGAGAGGATCCATTATGGAGGAATACATTCAAGTCTTTACGACCACGGAGAAAAGGGAGCACGGTGAGAAGATAGCTAGGATACTAGTGGAAAAGAGGCTTGCCGGCTGCGTCCAGATAGTCGGACCAGTACAAAGTACTTACTGGTGGAAGGGCAAGGTGGAGACCTCTGAAGAGTGGCTATGCCTCATTAAAAGTGAAAAATCCCTATTTAACGAGCTTGAAAAGGCAATCAAAGAAGTACACCCATATGAGACACCAGAAATAATAGCCATCCCCATTGTCGAAGGTAGTAAGAAATATCTGGAATGGCTGAAAAGTGAACTCAAAACCTGAATAAAAATTTAGGCTCCTATAAGATTACTACCTGCATATTGGGAATGAGTGGCCTTTGAGGCTGTCTTTGAAGCTAGCTCTTTTCTTCTTTTAGTATCTTAATTTTTCCGTCTTTTGTTATTATTCCCACTTTGCGAGCGGGGTTTCCAGCCCAGAACTGGTTTGGGGGAATGCGTGTTTTGCTGGCTACTGTGGATAGAGGGGCAACTACACTGTTGTCTCCAATTTCCACTCCGGGAAGTATTACAGAGTAAATCCCTAGGGTCACGTTTCTTCCGATTTTGACTTTTCCTATCACGAGTCTTCCACCCACGAATGCGTGGCTGGCGACAAGTGAACCTGCGCCAGCTATGGTTCCGTGACCGAACTCTACTAGATAGGGGTCGGTGACAATGTTGGCTTGGGTTCCGTAACCCATTTTGGCTCTAAGCATTCTTAGGGGGTATACTCCCAAAGCGGGCATGCCGAAGGGCTTTGTGCCAAAATAGTTAAGGGCCAGCCTGGTAACCATCCCGTTGATTAACCAGTTTCGGACATTCTCATTTTTCATATCCATCTCGTATTCCCCTTCTTCCACTGGTCTAATTGATAATCTTGCCAGAAGCAACAGAACCGAGTTGAAGACCCACTTGGCTATGACCACATATACTGGAGCCAGAGAAACTATCAAGTACCAGGGAACATCTACCGGGGCCAGCTCTAGGAGGAAATAGCTTATGGCAATGATGGGGAGAATAGAGGTCACTGATGCGATGGACAAGTATAAAAATAAACGTTCAAAAAGCTTGGGAGCGTTTCGCTCATACTTCATTTTAAGCTCTTCCAAAACCTTATCTTCCATCACCACTCACCACAACAATGAATTTTTTCACCTTTATACACTTCCTAGGACACTAACTTTAAAGCTTCTTTGGAGATCTGAACTTCATCTCTGAACGTCCTCGTCTTATTATACTAAGGATTATGTACCTTTTTTTGAATGAGTGAAAAATTTAAAAATTTGAGGTATTTAGTCAAAGTGGGGATTGAGAATGGCTGAAACGCTGGGCAGAATATCGAAACCTTCAGTGGACAAATTTAAGGGAGGAAGAAAACTATACTGTGTTCCACTACTGATAAACATTAAGGACGCACCGCAACAATACCATGAAAAATATAACCTTTACTGGGACCAGGTCGCTGAGCATGTAAACGGTTTGGAAAAGGCGGGCAGAGTCAGCAAAATATACCATGAAGGTATTTTTTCTTCTGGAGAAGAAGGACTAGATGCCATAAAGGAGTTTAATGAGAGAAGCTACCAGCTGGTCAAATCCAAGTGTGAGCAGGGAGCTGAACTCCAAGCGCTGGAAGACAGAGACATTTTCAATGAGTATACGGATTGGCTAATGGCCTTATCGGTGGTTGGTAGGAGCAAAAAAGTTGCGGATAAAGTCCTTGAATATTACCGAGACGCCAGCGACAGAAGAGACGAACACGTTGCAAAAAGGATAAACGAAACCCTAAAAGAAGGAGAAGCAGGCATGCTAATCATGAGTGACGAATACAGAATGCACATCCAAACACAA
The DNA here is from genome assembly GCA_018383815.1 of Candidatus Jordarchaeia archaeon. Classification (GTDB taxonomy): domain Archaea; phylum Asgardarchaeota; class Jordiarchaeia; order Jordiarchaeales; family Jordiarchaeaceae; genus Jordiarchaeum. The sequence goes on from JAHAWU010000101.1 coordinate 6,491, forward strand.
CTACAACCCGACATACAGGTTTTTCTCGTGAGACCCCCCGCCCTAAATGATATTCAGCAATTAATCAGAGAAATGTTGAAGAACAAATTACAAACATCCAATACATAAAAATTACTATCTTCCCCGAATGATAATTCCTCCTTTAAAAAGACTCTTTAAAATATTAACCCACAACCAAATTCGTCCCTCGGATTAGCCACGATACCAGCTTCATAATTCCCATAAAAGTCACCCTCTTCTTTCTCAAGTTCTGTGTTTATAGGGGGATCTCTTGGGTATGGCTTCCATTCCTTAGGCTTACTGTTTAAATGCGATTGTTGCTTTTCCTTCAGTTACTTTCTGGCCTTCCTGATTTTCTACCCAGAAGTCGCACTCCACGATTTTTTCACCATTTTCTTGTATGTATTTTCTTTTGACCACTGCCTTGTTCACTATTTCGTCTTCTATGTATATTGGGTGTAGATACCTGATTTCTAAGCTTTTGACGCACTCCGGATCTTTGAGCCAGTCAGAGAACATTTTGGGGATAAAAGAGTAGGTGTAGACTCCGGCAACCACTATGGTTCGAAATCCCAAGCTTTTGGCATACTGCTCATCGAAGTGCAAAGGATTTATTTCATTAACCATGGCGGAGTAGTCAAAATAAGCCTGCCTATCCATCTTTACCCTAAGAGGAGGAACTTCGAACCCCTCACCAATATCCTCAAATTTTACCTTTCCTCGTTCCATTTCTGGCACCCACATTTTTCATATTTTGAGGAAGAATGTGTGTTGGTCATAGGCTAAATCTTCTTTCTCCTCCTCGTTGGAAACCACAGTCCTAAGAGTCCAAACATAGTAATCGCCCTTCTTGCCACTCTTTTTCTCAAGGCCCACACTTTCCAGACGCAAAACATACTTCTCCCCAACAAACAGAGGCTTATAATAGACAACACGGGATTCTGTGTGTATGACTCCCCTAATCAGGCCCGAAAACAGCCTCTCAAACCCCTTTACGAAGAACTCATTCACAATGGGAGTAAACAGGGAAAGAAGATAAGCCTGGGGAACTATCGCTGACCGATAACCAACACTTTTAGCGGCATCGCCATCAAAATAGACAGGGTTTGACTCCCCAATACTTTCACAGTACCGCTTAATGGTATCCACATCTGGTTCAACTATTTTAGGACCAACCTCCAAAAGAACTTCCTCAATTATGCTTTGAAGCCTACGCAAACCTTCACTCTGCGACAATTCATTACCCCCTAAAATAGAAGACCAATTATCGATATTTTCAAAATTAAGAATAATCGCTCATAAATTAGAATTTTGTGGCTGACTTTTTTCCAGCGTCTCTTCTAATGTTTCTGGAAGCGTTCCAATACACCGCAAGAAGAAACAAAAAATAACCATAGCCAGAACACTCCCTAGAGCCTCCACAGGATCCCTCCGCCTCGAGTTCCTGTTCTACGTACCAAAAAAAAAGAATTTGAGCTTAACTGCTTAACTTAATGCCATTGGGTGTAAGGGCATCCTCAGGGGTTCTACTTAAAATAGCCTTTAAGGTGAGGTGGTTTAGATTCGCCCGATTTTACCCCCTATTTTTTGGGTTCTCAAACGAAAAAGAAACTCTATAGACACCTTTTGGAGGCGAAACCAAACAAAGCTACGTTGCCCCCTTCGCCTTAACTTAATGACATTGGGCTATAAGTCAGGGGCTTTCTTGCCAAAAATTACTGCCAATTAGCATATTTTTTTCGCTTATATCCTAGAAAATTTCTTCTAAGCCATTTTTGTCTTAGGGCTAGCTTCGAAGAATTTGCCAGTGTTTAGTTTTCATAGCGAGTCCCTAATAATTTTTTTGAATTCTCTCAGGAATCTAATATCGTTCTGAAGAATATTGTAAACTGCTTCTAAATCAAGTCTTAAATATGAGTGAACAAGCATGTTTCGAAAGCCTGCTAAGTCTGATAGATTGTCTCCCAGATCGGGTGGTATTATCCCCGACTCTGAGAGTATCTCAAACGACTCTCTGTAAGTTAAAGGCTTTCTCAGTCCTCTATCTGCAATTATGTGATTTGCTAGATCTATAGCAGACTGAATGCTAACGAGCATAGCGTGCAAAACCATATTCCTTTTATCCCTATCTTTCATCAAGTCCTCTAGAGAGATTTCCTGATACCGCTCCCAATCCTTCAGTGAGAAGTTTAATTCTTGTAGATGTTGTAGGATTCCCTCATCATCCATGTTTATATCCTCGCCAAAAATTTTTTATTAAGCCAGTCGAGCGTTTCCTTATAGTCGAGGAAGGTTGAGAGAACCTCGGCCTCAAACCTCACACGCTTAACATCATCCCTGGAAAAGACAAGTTTTCCACTCCTTACAACCTCATATTGAAAGGTGATTGGAGCTGTGTTAAGATCCCTTACGTCAAACTCACGTCGAGGCTTAACTTTCCTCTCCAAAGTCCTCGCAACACGCATAGAATACTTCATCAAATCATACGAATTATTCACATCAATTACATAGATTGCTACGTCCACATCCCTGTAACCTCGATCTCCAAGGAATGAACCGAAAACGTATCCAAACGCAACCTCGGCAAACTCGGAAAGGACTTCACCTATTCCTCTAAGTATATCCTCTCTTTCTTGATTCACAAGGTGGCCCTCCAACCTATTACTAATCGAAATTAAACATATTGTAGTATACCATGATATTTTAAGTTCTCTTCAATTTTCTTTTTTGTGAATTGGGATTCTCAACTATAAAGTATGTTTCAACAAATAAAATTATTTATATCCTGACAAGTTAAATTAGGTTATTTTCGTCTTCAATTTTACTAAAAGCAGCAAAGAAAGCCAATTTCCTCAAACCATAAAAGAAAAAAATCTGGGAGAGATAAACAATAATCGAATAAATTTAACATTGTCGAGAATGGGGAGTTTATTAACAAAGGGTAATACATGAATAGAAGGTTTAGTTAAATTTAGTTATTTATTTGAGGAGTTGCGAGTGCATTTTATTATGAAAATTCAAAGACGACAGAGATTTATACTCATCCTACGATTAAAGATTTAAGACTACTCCTAAATACCTACATTGGGAGATGGCACTCAGTAGACTACAAAATGTGAGCTTATAGGTTGTATACTCAAATGATTAAAAATGTAATAAAAGTGAATTATAATGGATGAAGGGAAAAAAAGGTACCGCCAATTGCCCTTAAACTTTGGTGGAGACATAAGAAATAAAGAACTTGTTTCTGAGATTCCTGATTCGCCTAAAAAAATTCCTATACTTTTTAGGAACATGGTTCCTGAAATTCCAACAACTACGTATGGTACGTTCTCAATTTATAAATATCCTGCAAAATTTATTCCCCAAATCATTGCTTACATCCTGAAGGAATACGCTAAGCCCGGCATGAAAGTGTTTGATCCTTTTGCGGGCTACGGTACAGTTGGGGTGGTATCCAGAGTTTATGGGTATGACTACGAATTGTGGGACTTAAACCCCATTATAAATGTAAATGAAGAAAGATATCTTGTCCCAATAAGCAAACTCAGATACAGAAAAGATGATTGGACTAACTTACTCCTTGAATGCAAGTTACTCTAAATACATTGAAATATTATTCTAGACTGTTTTTAAGAATTGATTTTCTCCCGGAAATCCTTTTTTACGAAACTTATCGTGTTCCTGCAATATTTATTTTCAATCAGCAATTGTTAAGTTCGTTTGCTAGATAACCTGCTGCTTAACCCTAAGTGGACTAAAATAAGTGTTCCTAAAAACTTGTCCATGTGAGATTACTTTCTGAACACCTTCTTTCTTCTTTGAGTTCAAGACTTCTATTCCTTTTTCCCAATTTTAATCCGGTGGGGCGAGGTGATGTAGTTGTATTTGATTCCGTCTACTTAATAAGGCTCCAAATCGTGGAAGAAGCCCTTATAACCCCTTTTTCGCGGATTTGGGAATCCTTTAGTGGGTTTGCGAGGTTTTTTATCACCAAGCTCCCAGTTTTTGAGAGAAATAAAAATATCAAGCGGGTACAAACGCAAACACACTTTCAAACCATTTGAGAAAAACACAATCACCCAAATAGCTTCGCAGAATCTGCGAAATATCGGTTATAAATACCCTTTTTTGAGGAGAAATCGAACGATTCTACATCACTTGTGGGGGGGAGAAGATAACGTTTAATATCCAGAATAAGGTTTATATACTTTTGATTAATTTTTTAAAATAGAATATTACAAATGGTTGTGAAATATTATGAATAATGTCCAAATGGTTAATAGGGTTCTTGATGCACGAGGTTTGAGCTGCCCTTTACCCATTGTTAAAACGAAGAAACTTGTTGAAGAAATGAAGGCGGGTGAAATAATAAAAGTTTTGGCCACAGATCCTGGGAGCAAGAGAGACTTTGAGTCTTGGTGCAAGAAGACGGGCAATACCCTTTTGGAATCATCATTCAATGACGGAGTCTTTACTTACACAATAAAGAAGGGGAGTTGAATATTTTGCAGAGAACCCTGTTAATTTTGTTATTTGAGTCTCCCTATCAGCATGATAGCGCTGAGCATGCCTACGAAATAGCGCGAGCCGCTCTTAGAAAGGGGCATAAGGTAAATATTTTCCTTATGATGGATGGAGTATACAATCCACTTACTTCCCAAAATGCTGAAAATCTTCGCGCACGCGCGGTCTCCGATAAACTTTCAGAGTTAATAAGTATGGGTGCTCGCGTTACCATGTGTAGGGTATGTGCAGAGGTGCGAGGCGTGCTGGATGAAATGTTGCTTGAAGGGGTGGATGTGGGCGGCATATATGACCTGGCGGATATGGTTGCCGAGTCGAATGTTACTATCAGCTTTATTGGGAGGAATTAAAAATAGGTGAGAAAACTGTTTTGATTGTTGTCAAGTCCAAGCCGTTTACCAATTTAAACTATTATGAAGCTCTACGTGTTGCTTCAGGGCTTCTGGTTCAACATCGGGTGATTCTTATTTGGATGGGTGATGGGGTTTACGCGGCTTTGAGGGATGCAGATAAGAGGTTGACTAGTAAATTTTATGAGGTGTTTCCTGATATGGACATTACCCTCTATGTGGAAGAAGAATCTCTGAAGGAGAGGGGCTTGGAGAAGGAGGACATTATTCCGGAAGCTAAAATTATTAGTAGAAATGAGGTTCCAGGGCTTGTTTTGGAGGCTCAAGCCTCAATTGTTTTTTAGGGGATGGTATGAGTGAAAACATTGATATTTCTTAACAGGTTAGATTTCGACTCCCTCCTCATCGTTGAGAAGTTAAGGGAGAAGGGTGAAGACGTGGACGTTATTCTAATGCAGGACGCGGTTTACCTAGCCTTAGAGAACCAAGGTCGCACAAACTTGAAAAGAGCCATGGAAAAAGGGATTAACTTTTATGTTCTAGAAAGGGATGTGGAGATTCGGGGAATAAAAACCCACTTGGTACCCAAACTTGAATTAATAGACTATGAGCGGCTGGTAGACTTATTGTTCTCTGATAACCAAAGGTTGATTAACCTGTAGTGTGAAGGGTGAAGAAATTTGGTTCTAGACGAATTGGACAAGAAAATTGTGGAGCTACTATCTGCGGATTCTAGACTCTCCTACCGGGAGATAGCAAAAAAGCTGGGCGTGAGCCATATAAACGTGTCGAGTAGAATAAAAAAGTTGGAGGATGAAAAGATAATAAGGGGCTACACCGTTATACTAGACCCTGAATACTTAAACCTTTACTCTTTATGTATTCGCATATCCGCCAAAACCGGAGCAAACCTTGCCGCTATCGGGAGGGAAATAGCGAGTTTACCCCGAGTGTACGTGGTTCTAAGAGTCTCTGGAGACTGTGACCTGCTCGTTCTTGGAATGTGCAAAGACCGCCAGGAAGCCCTAGACCTAATTTCAAAGATATCCAATATTAAGGGAATAGAAAAAGTGGAAAGCCACGTCGTACTGGAAACCATAAAACTGTCTGGTGTCAAACTAAAAAATTAAACCCCAAAAAAGGGCTAACACGCCTCCAAAAATTTTTATGTTTACAAAGCCTTTCCACAATAGACTTTCCCAAAAAAAGCAAGGAATTAAAGGGAAAAGTGCTATAAGATGAATCGAAAATGGAAAAATTCAAATTATGGGGCTCTGGGAGTGGGAGACATTTTCCAGCAAGAAACCAAATACACACCCGAAAAGCTGAGGGAACACTCCCTGGATTGGAGTCACCGCCCCCCACCCTTCAAGAACCATGAATCCCCCATCTCAAAAATAGCACTTCCAGAACCCGAAATCACAGGAGGCCCCAACCTCTGGACAGTTCTAAACACCAGAAGATCCAGAAGAACCTATGATGCCCAACGACCAATTAGGCTAGAAACCCTCTCAGTTCTCCTGTGGGCAAACCAAGGTGTAACTGCTATTTATGGAGACACATATTTTAGAACCGCTCCCTCCGCAGGCGGATTATACCCTGTGGAAACACACCTCAACATTCGACTGGTGGAGGGTCTGGAACCCGGAATTTACCACTTCAGGCCACAGGCCTTTGACCTAGAGTTTTTGAAGAAGGGCGATTACTCAAGGGAACTGGCTGAGGCTGCATTAGGACAGCTTATGGTGATGAACGCTCAACTAACCTTCATATGGACCGCTATTTTGGGACGCTCAAAATGGAAATATGGCCAAAGAGCATATAGATACGTTTATCTCGACGCGGGACACATTGCACAAAACCTTTACCTGGCGGGAGAAGCAGTGGGATTAGGTGTTTGTGCCATCGGAGCGCTTTTTGACGAAGAAGTTAATAGGTTAATAGGAGTAGACGGGATAAGTGAAACCGTCATCTACATGGCATCGGTAGGCTGGCCCAAAAATAGAACAGGTCTAGACTTATAAACATTTTAAAAAAGCGATTTTTGGCTTCTTTTTTCTCTATGAAAGTGTGTTGGCTCACTTTTGTGGGTTGTTTTGGAGGGCGAGTCGTATGAGATTTTCTGATGATAGTTCTCCCATTGTAATTTGGGCGAGGGAGCTTTCCTCTCCTAGTAGTTTTTCTCGGATGGCGTTTATTGAGAGTCCCTTTTTCTTGAGTTTCTTCGCCTTCTGAGTCAGTTCTTCAAGATAATTTATGCATGTTTGTAGGGCTTTGCGTCCATCCTCAACCATTATCCCCGTTGAAGTGAGCAACACGAGTCTACGAGTCCTTAATGCTGCGAGTTTCCTCATTGAATTAATGGTTTCTGAAATGTTTGCTTTAGGATGGGTGACTTTCGGCTTTTCTCCATAGAAGAGGTCTCCTGAGAAGCACCAACCTTTACTGGGCTCCACAAGGGCTATGTGTCCTTCCGAATGTCCAGGAGTCTCTATCACCTCAAATTGGTAACTATCCGTGCATATTTTTTCCGGTACTGGCAACACTTCAGTGGGTTCAGGAACACCCCACACCCATTCACGGTACGGCGGCAAATTGAGAGGCTTGGAAATTAGGGGAATTGAGTCTCGATGTGCAAATATTTGGACGCCCATCTGCTGCAAAATCTTATTGGCGCCAATGTGATCCTCATGCCAATGAGTATTCACCGCGAATCTAATTTTTTGGTGTTTCAAATAATTTATCAATTCCTCAACGGTGTGCTTTGGACCGGTGTCAATGAGGAGCCCGTCAACCAGATACGCAGAGGTCCAATAAAGTGGCCGCCCACCCAGTTCCAAACTCATTTTGATTTGAGTAACCTCTTCAAACCTGCTGGTCTCTATCATTAATTGCTCCCCATCCACAGTTCCATATTAAAACAGCAAAACAAGGAATTACAACAAAAATAAGTTTTACGTTCTTAATGCTGTGTTGTACAATTTTCATTTTTTCAATTTCTTTATATATTCTAATGAATTTTTTATAATTTTACATTGTTAATTTGAAAAATTTTCAACAACCTAATAAACCTACTTAAAAAAGTAAAATTATGCAACACAGCAGTTCTTAAAATTTTGTTAAAAAAAAAGTAAAGTTTATATCAAACCAAAATAAAATAAACAGTCAATATAAAGTAAAGAAGTGGAGGTTACTGATTGGCTAGATTCGGAGTCGTTTTCATAGGCATAATTGCCCTTTTTAGCGCAATTGTAGGGATAATACTCGGAGCCGGCATCACCTTCCTTGGGTGGAACATTTACTCAGCACCACAAGAACGCTTAATATACTACTTGTATCTACTGGCAAATCCTTCCACTCCCCTTTGGCTGAA
>JAHAWU010000228.1 GCA_018383815.1 Candidatus Jordarchaeia archaeon
ATCACGTTTTCCGAGCCACACTTAGGGCAGGGCTTCTTTTCGGAGTAGACTTTGTTCTCGTAGGATAGGAGGAACATGATAACCGCGTCACGCAGGACGGGAAACGTAAGTGAGAGTTGCTTCCTAAGAGGGCGCCTCAAAGATAACACCGCCTCAAATAGTGGTGTTAAAAAGCACATCATAATTCAAAAATCTTTCCAAAAGCCGACTAAATCTCTATCGCCTATAACACTGTCCCATTTTTAGTAAAAGGAGGAAGTGGGACTAATTCAGGTTCATTTTCAATATTGATATATTGTCATAAAACGATAAATTTAAATACTCCATCAAAGTTGTACCATTGGCATAAACTCTATTCCGCACCCAGCCATAAATACAAAGAAAGAAATCTTACACATTCCAAAGAAAAAGTGCGGACAACACAATTTTGTATTCTAAAAAATGTGTGAAAAACGTTTCATGACCCAGACAGGGAGGAAGTGAAAATTGACTAAAAAGGTTGTAGTGCTACCCTGCAGCGGCGTTGGAAAAGTTTACGGAACAATTTCACGTGAAGCAGCCTACAAAGCAGTCGAAGAACTTGAACCAGAAAAAACATCAATCACCTGCCTACCATTACTAGTGATGGGAGACGAAAACGCTGAAAAGATGGTTCAGGGGAGCCCCTGTATCGTCATAAACGGTTGCCCATCAGCCTGCGCGACCCTAGCAACCAAAAAAGCTGGGGGAAACATAGTTCAGATAATTGACGTTACCAAAATGCTGAAAGAGAACAGAGATTTAAAACCTAACCAGATGGCCATAAGAGAACTTGACCCAAAGGGGAAAAAGTTAGCAGAGATAATAGCGGAAAAAATCAGTCAAGAAGTAGATAGGATATTAGACTCAGACAAAGAAGGAGGAGGTTGAAACATTGTTTATCCCAATGGTAGGGGTAGTCCCCTGTAGTGGCGAAGAAATACCTGAAGGAACTGTTGCGAGAATTGCTGCACGCATTGTTTTGGAGAAGTTGAGACCCACAAAAACCATGACCATCTGTTTGCCTCTCTATCTTGCGGGAGGAAAAGATGAGCAGGAGTTTGTCAGAAGACAACCCACAATTGTCATAGATGGCTGCGACAAGAGATGCGCTGAAAGAAGCATTAGAAAAAATGGGGGAAACATAGCCGCAGTAATCCAGATTCCCGAAATAATGAATGGATGTAAACTCAAGGCAAAGACCAGAGCTAAGCTAGACGAGGAAGGCGAAAAACTGGCTCAAATAGTAGCAGAAAAAATTGCAGAGGAGGTAGATAGGATACTCGGAGAAATGAAAAAGAAAAGCGAACAAGAAGAATAAAACGATCAAAAATAAAAGAACGAAATGTTACTTGGCTAATTCCTTCTGATGGAAAAGTAAAGTTTCGTGAAAAATTCGCTTGACGAATTAAAGTTCGATTAAAAATCAGAAAATTTGAAGGAGGAAAAACATGGAAGAAAAAGATGGTAAGACCGTTATCTATGCTTGTTTTGGTGGATTCTCCAACACCGGCATTACCACTGCTTTAGCCAGCATGGATGCGGTAAAAGAGATTGGACTGGACAAGGTATGTATAGGTTGCTTGGGTGGATTGCCAATAAACGTAAAGCCAGTTTATGAAAACACGGATAAAGCGAAGAAAATCATTACCGTTGACGGCTGCCCAATGGAATGTTCAAGGAAAACAGTGGAGAATGCGGGATACAAAATAGCTAAAAGCATTGTATTGGTAAGAGACATTGGAATGAAGAAAAAGTCGTTATACGAAGGAGACGAGAATAACCACCTAACAGACAACATTAATGAGGAAGATGTCAGAAAAGCAAAGGAGCTAATTGTCAAAGCAATACTAGAGGAATAAAAACTATCTCACTAGCCACAATTTTTTTATTTTATATTCCACTATTCACAAAATTTTAGAATAGGTTCTTGTCTAATGTTAATACCTAATAACCAATCAACCGAAGCGAAGTGGCTAATAGCTAGAAATTGTAGTTAGGAACAGTACTAACTGCACAACTCGCATATTTAAGAGATTCTAGTATGTTTTCGAAAAATTTTCCAACCCAAAATAAATTACTATTTTTAATTGTACACTCTCGTGAATCTTCGTCATTTGTAGCTAAGTCTTCAAGATTTTTGTTTTGATTTTTTGTAATTTTTGTGGGCTTAGATTGTTAGGTGTGAATCTAATCACTTAGTTTATCGACTGCTTCTGGAGGTGTTAAAGCTTGAATGTTGAGATGGTCTTTGAAGTCTTCAGGGTACCAAGTTACTAAAGCTTCAGAGTAGGTTTCTATGTGGGAGGCTATAAGAAAGTCTGGTAAAACTCTTTTTCTCGCTCTCGACCGTTGAAGAAGGTACAGGGAAAAGATTTGCCCAGCTCTCTTTACAACCTTCAAGGAGCCACTGGCGTAATCTAATAAATTGTTGGTTGTAAGGAATTTTTGACCTTTATACTCTTCTTCCTTTAGATTCACACTGAGAAATATTCCCGCTCATAGTTCTGCTTACATAGCTCCAGAAATTATCAGACTCAGTTTTTCTCTCTGGTCCATCTGAAAAATTTGAGCGTCTCGTGAAAGAATTCGTCGGCTTTGAGATAGCTAATTATAACGCCTGTATCGAGTGAAACTCTCAACCCTAATCCTCTTCTTCGGTTTTCCCATAAGCCATCGTACAACTTCTACTGAATTTTTCATTTTTCCAAAGAGGGGATGGTTTTTTCTAGACTCCGGCGGTTTCCGCAATAACTTTCTCCCACTCTCCACCAACCTTCTCTATAACTATTTTGCCATCCACATATCGGACATCAACAATATCCCCTATGGTTACCGTTCTGACCCAGCGTTAACCTTGCGTAACCTTGGGTCTTCCTCCCTCATTTAATGGGGAGGCGTTCGCCCCAGGAACGGATGAAGCGGGCACATCTCTCTGTACTTTGTACTTGAGGAGGAGGTTTCTCACGGCGATTATGTCCCGGTCCTCCTCCCTTCCCCACTTTGGGCACCCAGTCAACCCATTACCCTCTAAAGGCTTCTTCTTTAGCTCAAACCCCGCATTCTGGGCATAGGGACAAGGGGGTGCCTTGGGCGTCAACTTACACTACGGTTAACCCATTCTGCTTCGCCTTATGCTCAACCACGCTCTGCAGTCTCCTGAA
>JAHAWU010000102.1 GCA_018383815.1 Candidatus Jordarchaeia archaeon
AGGGCTTTTACGGGCATGAAGATCATGTAGGCCATGAAGAGGATGCGGCTTTGGAGTGTGGTGTCGGGGGCTTTGAGTTCGGGGAGTGTGAGGTTTTTCCAGATGGTTTCTTGGGCGTCTGGGTTGGGGAGGTTCTCCAGGTTTTCTAGGTTTAAGTTTTGAATGACTTCTTCGGCTTTCATAAAAATACATTGGCAGTACCTAACTTTGTAGTTTACCTAAATAACATACATATTACATTGCGCCCCCAAAAACTATTTCTATGAAGTTCCAGATGGTTGAAAACTAGCAATAAAATAATTTATTAGTGAAAAGCGATAATGATTTAAGCCGTTTTTAAAAGAATATACACCTAAATGGTTTCAAGGAAGTAAAGTACGATGAGAATCAATAAGGAGCTCTGTGGAATTTGCATGGCATGTGCAGCCGTATGTCCCAGAAGCGCCGTGAATATCATGGAACATGAGGCCGTAGTAGATAACCAAATTTGCAATGACTGCGGTGTCTGTTTAAAGGTCTGTCCCGTTGGGGCGGTGACCATTGAAAAAGGCAGTACAGCTCAGCATAGCATCTAAAAGGCACCTTCCAGCTGCCAAATCAGTTATCTAATTAATTAAGTCCTAAAAGATCTGCTAATATAAAATAAATCTTTTAAGCATAATTTACAAACTCTAGAGGAACAAAAAAATAAATAATAGTAGATATCTATTTCCAGCATCCAAAAAGAGTATCCTTTTAATACCTAATTGTTTTGGGACTATCCATAGGTGTTATTCATGAAAATCAAGACAGATTTACTGGTTGTGGGAGCAGGACCCGGCGGCACCGCTACCGCCATATCTGCCCTTAAAAAGGGAGGTAAGGTCTTAATTTTAGATCGCAAAACGCATGTAGGCGTCCCGGTGCATTGCGGAGAGGCTATCGGGAAAACGGGGCCAGGAATCGCGGAAATCGAAATACCTCGAAATGCTATCGTTAATCCTATTCGCGGGTTTCGCATCTATAGTCCTAATTTGACTCGGGTGGACTACGCTAAACCTGAACCCGATGGATATATACTTGACCGCCGCGTATTTGACAAAGAACTCCTCGCTAAAGCTTGTGAAAATGGCGCCGAAGCCCTGGTGGGATCAAACGTCACACAATTAATCTACAAAGATCAGCAAATTAGGGGAGTAGTAGCCCGAAGACTCGGAGAAAAAATCGAAATCGAAGCCCAAGTAGTCGTGGGCGCAGACGGAGTAAACAGTACAATAGCCAAACTCTCCGGGCTCAGGAAAAACATTAAACTCAAAGATATAGAAACCTGCGCCCAATATGAAATGGTTAACGTGAAAATCGATGAGACGGATCTTCTTGAATTCTACTTGGGAAAACGGATATCACCTAGAGGCTATGTTTGGGTATTTCCTAAGAGCGAAAAACGCGCCAACATAGGACTAGGAATAGGCGGAGGAATGGGAGAAAAAACTGCATTAGAATATCTCCAAGAATTTATAAAACATAATCCTCGAGGGAAAGAAATCTGCAAAAACGCTAAAATTATAGAATTTCGAGTGGGAGCATTACCTATGGGGGGCCCCAATCCCAAGAACGTTTTAGATAATCTCATGCTGGTAGGAGATGCTGCAGGTCAGGTTCACCCAATTACGGGAGGCGGTATGGGTTATGCTATAGTTTGTGGAAGCATAGCTGGAGAGGTAGCAGTGGAAGCCATTACCGAGGGGGATACAAGCGAAGAAGCTCTCACACTATACGAAAAAAGATGGCGAGAAAAGTATGGAAGAGAATTCGAACAAATGCTTAAGCTCCAAAAACTGCTTGCAGAAGCCGAAGATACTTTACTAGACAAGCTTGCCCAACTGCTCACTGGACAAAACGTAATAGAACTAACCGCCGGGAAAAAAATTGGGGTCTTTCTAAAAGCCGCGGCGAAAGGTGACCGACAACTCCTAAATCTCCTCGATCAACTTCGACATCTACAATTAGTCCAATAAACAAAAAATTTTGTGAAAAACAAGAAATAAAAAGGAAGGGAATTTTGAAAATGACCGTAATCACCTTTAAAGAGTTCCAAAAAATGGATTTAAGAATTGGAAAAGTATTAACTGCCGAAAAGGTACCTAACACTAAAAAACTCATTAAAATGAACGTAGACATTGGACAAGGTGAAACCAGACAAATCATTGCTGGAATGGCAGAACACTTGAAACCAGAGAACCTTATAGGCAAAAGCGTGGTCGTATTAGTCAACCTCGAACCCAAAGAATTCATGGGGTTACAATCCAGGGGAATGATTCTAGCCGCAGATTTAAACGGCCGACCTATACTAATAACACCAGAAGAGGAAATCCCGCCTGGAACAAAAATCAGATAAAAGTCCGAGAGGGAAATTCCGGAATCCTAGACACAGCTAATAAATCAATAACTTAAAAAATAGGTTCAAGAGATATAAAATTTTAAACAATTAAAAGGGAATTAAAACCCGAGAAAAATTATTTTTTTATGTAAAAAACGCGCCAATTTTGCGAATCTCTCAAATATAATATGCAAATTAAAACAAAAAAATAAAATATTTTTGCGAAAAACACAAAAATAGCCGAAAAATATATAAAGCCAAAAAAGAGATTGAATGGTAAAAAAAGGCAGAGCCAACGGAAATGTGCATGACTTCCCCTCCTCCCAATTTCACGCCCTCCGGGCCCGAACTTATGTTCGAGCCAGGGACTCCCCTATGTTTTATCTCCCCTCTCCCAGCATTTTTGTTATGTTGGCGATGAAGCCTCCCCTAGTTTTCAGAGTTATTAGCGGTGCCTGTTTTCCCCCTCCTGTTGCTTGTGGTGGGGGAAAGCGATTTTTAATCTGGCTAGAGCCTTTCTTTGAGTCTTTCTGAACTTCTGGATATTTTTGGCAATCATTTGGGTCTAAACAAGAAGGGGGGTCAAGGAAAAGGAAGAGGGGGAGGGAAAAACAGGCAGAACTCCTTTTCAGAAAACATTGAAAAAGCCGTGCAATTCTACATCGCCTTCTGTCGTTTTTCAAAAGAATTATATAATTTGACTGTTTTTTTTGATTTGAATACTTCGCTGGGGTCTCTTTATGGATGTCAATGAGGCTATTTTGCATTTTATGAAAAAGTTTGACTTGACAGATGACGAGATTAAAGCTTACTTGGCTGTCTTGGGTGCGGGGCGTTTGGCTTTGGGTGATGTTTCTACTTTGACCGGACTACCTGTAGATGTATGTAAAGGTATCTTAGATCGTTTAGTGGAGTTACGTTTTGTGCGCCGAGTGTCAGGAGAAGTGGATGGTTTTGTGCCTTTGAATCCTTTTTTGGCGGGGTTTTTGATTGTTTATGAGGATTTGACTCACTTGTTAGAGGAGTTACAGAAGGTTGCAAAAGCTAGGTTTGAAGAGCTTAGCAAAAAGTTAGAAGATAGTAAGCTTTTATCGGTGGAGGAGCTTTCCCGTTTGACGAGCAGCCGTGTGGAAACTTTTCGGTCTTTTGTGGAGGAATTTACTCAACTCATGAGTTCTAACTTTGAGAGAAGTGCGGATGCTTTTAGGGATTTGAGTGTTTCTGTGGAGGAAGCAATCCGCTCTTTGCTTTCCACGAGTTTTGTTGACTTTAGTGATGTAGAGCGTTTTGAGGAAAGGAAGAGCTTCAGTCTTTCAGATCTTACCTCGGAGTTTGTTTCGGGCATAGAGCAGGATATGGTGTCTTTAGAGAGTCTGGCCAGCAAAACTTTTTCTGCATATACCAAGGAGATTCGTGAGCGGCTAGATATAATTAAGCTACATTTCATTACCACTTTGGGTGAACACCGGTCGAAACATGAGAAGAATAGTGTGGAGTTGGATAGTAAGATTAGGACTACTGTGGATGAGAATTTGAACGTTTTGAAGCGTTTCATTGAGAATTTGGAATCCGATGTGTTTGAGATACTTAAAATTATTTTGGAGATAGTGGGAGAAAAGGTGGAGACCTTTAAAGCAAAGTATTTAGAGGCTATGACTGGCTTGCTTAACCATTACCTAGATGCTTTAAACTCGTTTGAGCCTCGGGTGAAAAGCATTATTAGTGGATTGGAGAGTATTTCTCAAGATTTAGCTGGTTCCACTTCTATTCTATCATCTCGTAGAAAGGCTTTCACTAACGTAGTTTTGAAAGGCGATGCATTCCTAGAAGATTTGAATGAGAAAACACAGAAAATTTATGAGACTGCTAAGGGTTTGGGCGCCGATTATCAAAGCGTGGTTTCCGAACAGATAGTTACCGCGCAGGGGATTACAGACCAGATAACCAAGAGCTTATCCACCTTTGTGGACGAAAAAGCCACCCTGGTGAGGGAAGAGGTTAACAAGGTGCAGAACAAATTCAGGGAGAAGATAACACCTACAAGCTCCCTCATAGAATCCAAAATTTCTAACGCTGTTATAGAAGTCATTAAAAACAACGATGAGGACTGTGAAAACTTATGTACCCAACTTGGAAAGGATATCGGTAACTACATAGAAAGCGCTTTTAAAAATTTTAACGAAGCCCTAACCACATTCATAAATGGATCAAGTGAACTATTCTCAACTTACAAAAATAACATCAAAAACAGGATAAAACTACTAGAGTACAGCGTAATTCACCTCCAGAGAAAGATAGCTCAAATGCTACAAACCAATGCCTTCGAATATGATAAAATGACTGAAGAACTTTACAACAACCTAGACAAAACCATAAACCAAAAAGTAGGAGCACACATACAAGAGCTGGGTCCCTTCGAAGAAAAAATCGCCTACACCATATCCAAAAACTACACCGACTCCAAAGATGTTCTCGATAAAAACTTCCATGATCTAATAGAAAAATTCTCAAGCATCACTACTCATATAGAAAAGAAAGAAGAAATCCTAAAAAAAATTTGGGAAACCGCATACAGCCTATTCGACAAGGACATAAAGACCTGGCCCCTAATAGGCGAAAAGGCAATCATAGCCCACACCAAATCTATAATTAGAAAAACCAAGAAAAACATAATCATAATTTCCCCAGAACTCATCCCCGAAATCCTTGAAGAACTACTAAACATTAGAAACTTCAAAGCCACAATCATCTCAAACATAGATCTCAAAGTTTTCGAGTCAGTAATAAAACACTTCCAAAGACAAGGAAATGTAAAATTCTTAAACTACCCTAGTAAAGACCTATGGTGTGTGGTAAGAGACAGAGACGAAACCATTTTCGCGCCTGTAACCACCAAAGAGGAAGCCTACGCAATAGTATCAGAGCAAGACGGATACATAAAATTCACACAAGAACAAATTATACCCATGGTTCTATCTAAAAGCAAAGAAGTAAAAGTGTAGAAACCATACCCAAAAAATAATACCAGAAAATATTTATTCCCACCTCCCAAACCTTTGATTATTTTCATATTTTTATAGATTTGGAAACCTGGGGGGAGTAAGTACTAGCTTCCATCAAACAAAATTGAGCAGAGCATATAATTCCAGAAATATAATGCTTATAATGAATTTAGTGGGGTATTAAAATACTAAAAATGTTCACAAAGAATACGGAAACTACGTTCATTATCTTAATTTTTCACTTCCCTAGACGTCTGAGGAACACATTAAAAATATAAATAGTATATATTTTTTAAAAAATATTGTAAAATTACGATAGTCTATATGATTTTTAGGAAAAATTTATAAATAAATCGTGAAGTATCTATAATTCGTAGAACTTTAGGATTCAAGCTTACCTCCCTCTCTCCCTCCAAAAATCCCCCCCTCCTTAACGAGGGGGGGTTAAAAATCTTATGCTTACCTCCCTCTCTCCCTCCTCCCTTGTCCCCTTATACTAGGACTTTTTAAAGAGAATTCGGATTTTGGCTTTAAGGGGGATTTTGGGTTTAGTGCTTTCAGTAATTTTTAGAAGGGGGAGTTAGCACAATTTTTTATTAGTGCTCCTTGATAGATGGCGTCTAGGAAGTTTTCCATTGTGGGTTCCCATTCTAGGGCTATTATGGGTTTAGTTTTTGGCGAGTACATTTGTGTGCCTTGGATGCTTGCGCGGCAGCATCTTACTATGTAGAAGTCGTTCTTTGTGGTTTCCTTTCTTGCATAGTGTGTTGGGCATACGTCTATTTTTTGCATGGGGATTTTTGGGTTTAATTCTTTTATGGTTTCGAAGGTTACTGGGCAACCTATTATGGTTATTGGTTTGTTTAGATTTCTTATTTTTTGGGCATCTGCGTCTAAGAATATGAGTTTTTTTCCGGTGCTAGCACTACATGGAAAAACTACGGGGTAATTTGTAGGGGGGATTTCTTTGAGAATATCTATTGTTTTTATTTGGAATTTGGTTTCTTTGCGTACTAGTCCTTGTTTTTGTGCTCTTTGGACTTGGTCTTGTAGTTTGGCTGGTGGAGGGATGATGTCAACTATTCCCACCTTAATGTTGGGGGGTTCAAATAGTACGAGACCTATGTGTTCAAATTTGGATTTGAAGACTATACTCCTTGTTTCTTTTTTTAGGTACTTTGCGGCTTTTTTAATTATCTCGATTTTTTCCGTGGGGTCAATGTCGGAAAAATCCAATGTTATCGTTTGGTTCTCGTCGCTTAATTGGATATAGCTGGTTATAGTTCTTATGAGGCTGTTGCCCGTAGTTTTGATTTGGTATACTGATAGGCCTGTGTTTGACTGGATTATGAGATATTTTGTGGTGTGGAATACACTTCTTCCTTTTAAGATTGGCTTGTTTTCTTGTTTAGCTTTTATAAAGTTTACTTGTTGAGGATGGGGTACTCTTGGCATGTTCTGGTCACCATTTAATTTTTAAAGGTCTTTTTGGGGAACTATGTCGCAGCCTGTACATTTGAGGCACATAGTTTTGAATTTGGTTACGTCAAGACCTTTTTCCTTCAGGATTTGTTTGTGTTTTGTTGCATGTTCGATTAGTCTTTGGGCAGTGGGTCGTTGCGCCCTGTTGTTTAGCGTTTGTTGCAATTGCTGCCTTATTAGGGGATTTAAGTTTAGGGGCCTTAGGGATGCAATCACTCCCCAGTGTGCTAATGTTTCTGCCCCTTGATCTACTGTTTCTTCTTTTTCCCCAAGTCCTATTATGATGTTTGAGCAGACGCGGTTTTCTCCAAAGACTTTTGCGGCGTATTTGACCATTTTTAGGTTATTTTGATAGCTGAATTCGCTACAAACTTTAGAGAAGATTTGGGGATCAAAGCTCTCAACATTTATTTTTATTTCGTCTGCTCCAGCGTCATATAGCATATCTATGTGCTTTTCTTCCTCGACGTAGGGTTCAACTCCTATAGGTAGTCTATCCCCAAATTCTCGGCGGAGGGCTTCCACCACCTGGCACATATGCTTTACGCTTTCGGTGGGTGTGGAAAAAACGCCTGTAGTGAGCGCGACCGCAGTTAGTCCCTTATTCGCCACCCGTTTTACTATTCTGGTCACCACTTGGGGCTGGAGGGTTCTATGGGTGATGTGAGATTGTATTAAAGGGGTTGCACAGAATTTGCAGTGGTATTTGCAGTTTGAATCTAAATTGAGGAAGGCTTGTTCCGGACAGTGGAGGAGGCTTTCTACCTGTTTTGCAGGAAGCCAGTCCACCCCATCCTTATTTATGACTTTACGTTTGGCGTCGTAGGTGTAGGATGTTTCTGACTGTCTCTCTGCAAGAGTGAGACGTACTAATCTCTCTTGGCCTAACCTTAGAAAGATAGAATCTTGGCCGGTGCTTGGACCTGCAGTGGAGCGATCTACGTGGAAGGGAAGCTCTTTAACCTCCTTTACAAAGATCGTTCCTTTTTCTAGGAGTTCCGCTTTCATAACAGTTATTTTTGGTATTTCCTCATGCACCTGGAAACCCTCATATTTATATTAAAAAAATGTTTTGAGTACCAAAGAAGTTCTCTATGTGAACAGAAGTGAAAGAACAGAAAAATCTTGCGGCGATTCTAGACCAAGCATTGGATAGAAAAATCACCTTTCAGGAAGCGCAAAGCCTTTTAGAGGTTGAGGGTGAAAATTTAGACAAACTATTGAAAGTGGCGCGAATAATAACTGACCGGGAAAAGGGGCGCATTCTACACGTTTATTATCCTTCACGATTGTTCCCCTCCATCTCTGTAACTGGAAGAAATTGTGAATTGAAATGCGCGCACTGTAATCGCCACTACCTTCAACATATGATACCCGCTTCAACTCCTGATAGGCTTTACCAAGTGTGCCTCGATTTGCACCATGAGGGAGCGGTGGGTTGTTTGATAAGTGGGGGAAGCACCGTCCAAGGATACGTTCCACTTGAAACATACTTAGATGCAATTAGACGCGTGAAGGAAAATACTGATCTCATTTTGAATGTTCATACAGGGTTGTTGAGTTGGGATTTGGCGGTAGGGTTAGCTAAGTCTAATGTTGATGTCGCTTCAATTGATGTGGTTGGCGACAATGAAACCATAACTAAAGTTTACGGATTAAATAAAACAGTTGAAGACTATGAGAAGGCTCTTTACACTCATTTGCAGGCAGGAATCAGACATGTGGTTCCGCATATTTGTGTGGGTTTAAACTTTGGAAAGATAGGGGGAGAAATCAGGGCTCTGGAAATGATAAGGAGAGTGGGTACGGAATTGTTGATTTTTATTACAATTATTCCCACGAAAGGTACTCTTATGGAGAATGTTACCCCTCCCAGCGTGGAGGCAGTGGTAAAGGTGATTGCCATTGCACGGTTAATGTTTAGAGACGTATCCATATCCTTAGGATGTATGCGTCCCGGTGGTCTCCGGAGGAGAAAGCTGGATCATTTGGCTTTGCATGTAGTTGATAGAATAGCAGTACCTACATCTAGCACCTTAAGAGAAGCTGAAGATATGGGTCTAAAAATTGAAAGCTATCCTTCTTGTTGTGCGTTGCCAAGTGAATTTGAATTTAAAATAAGAAACAAGCTTTTAAAGAGAGGCTGGTTTTAACGTCGAAAGTTCCATTCTCTGGTTGAGTACTTTTCAGTGATGAGTTTATGAGTCAACTTTTTTTCGTATTCTGAGAGTTCTCCGGATACTAATTCTATGTCCAGAGTTTTTTCAAATCCTTTCTTTAAGATATTTTTAATGGCTTCTATGTCTGGCTCCTCTTTCAATGCTGTTTCAAGATTGATTACTCTTTCTTCAATAGATTTGGCGACCTTATCGCTCATCTTTTCTTTGGACACTTTTAATACTTTCGACATGGTTTTGATGTCTGTTTTTATGAGAAGTGTTCCATGATGTAGTACCACTTTTTTCCTTCTAGTCTGTGAGCTTCCACTAATCTTTTTCCCATCAACCAGAATATCGTTAACAGGCTTGAATGACGCGTTTAATCCCAACATTTTTAGGCTTTCCACTACTCCCCGACAAAGTACCTCGTAGGACTTTAGAATATCTTGGGGTACTTTCTTATTATTCTCATGTACAACAATATTGTATGTTAGATTATCTTTATCTGAATAGATCGCACCCCCACCGGTTATTCTTCGAGAAATGTCTACACCTAATCTTTTACACTCCTCAACATTCACCACATTTTCTACTGCTTGAAAGTAACCAATGGAACATGCAGGGGGGTCCCTCTGGTATAGAAAGAGCGTATCAGGAACGAGATTTTTTGAGCGTGTTATAAGAATCGCTTCACCTACTGCACCACTGGTAGGAGGATCAATTACCCCCAAATCCAAAAAGCGCCAGACTTCCCTCAATTCGAACACCTTATTAAAATACACAATCCACACTCAGATAAACTTCAGATATAAACTAGATTTAAGATTAACCATTAAACAGGATACGTCTAATTCTTCTATAAATATTCTACTTATGCCTAGGTTAGGGGATTTAGTTAGATAATTTTGATTATTGCTAGTTATGTCTACTGGGGAAGGAGATGTGGGTTTGCAAGTTTTGCTTTAAAAGCTAACAAAAAAATAGTAGGAGTTATCAGCGGGTAGTACGAATTTTAGAAGGGGAAGGGCAACATTGGGAATATCCAGCCAAAAATGGTTGGCCAGCCAAACCAAGAGCTATAAGGCATCAGTGTCCAGCTGACAACTCCTGCGCTTATGGTTGTTCCTACGATTGCTGTTAGTAATACTGCGGTGAGTAAGACTGCTATAAGGGATTGTATTTTGGGCATTATATCACCATAATTTTGATTTGAGTTTAGTATAAAAACTAAGCGAATTAAATAATAAATAATAAAAAATTATATAAATAAAAAATATAAAAGTAGACAAAAGTTCAAATCATAATAAACCAAAACCCTCCCCCACCCGCCTCAAAAATTCCACTCGGTTATACTTTGCAATTTATTTTTTTAAATTAGTTAGATTAATTTTTGACAACTTCAATTTTTAAAAACAACCAACAGTTTGACGGAATAAATCAAAAGGGAAAAGTTAACAACATCGATGCTTAATTGAAAAAAGATTATTAGACATCACTTCTAACCTAAAAGTGAAAATCATAAATAGACCTAATAAGACAGCAACTTGATATTAAAAAATTTTTCAGCGGGCCTCAACTAAATAAAGATTTTGAGGGCTAAGATATGGTAAGAATAGGAATAGTCGACAGAAACAGATGCAAACCAAAGGACTGTCGTAAAGAATGCTACAAATTCTGTCCGCCAGTGAGAATGGGAAACGAAGCCATTACTTTCGATCCAGATACTGGGCAAGCAGTAATTTCTGAGCAGTTGTGTGAGGGGACGGGTATATGTGTGAAAAAGTGTCCCTTTAAAGCCATTAGGATAATTAATCTTCCAGAAGAGTTGGAGAAAGACCTGACGCATAGATACGGCCCAAACACCTTTAAACTCTACCGTCTACCGATACCCCAGCTTGAAAAAGTTACTGGATTAATAGGACCAAACGGTGTGGGCAAAACCACTGCATTAAGAATACTGGCAGGAGAAATCAAACCCAATTTGGGGAAGTATGAAAATCCCCCAGACTGGGATAGTATAATTAGGCATTACCGTGGAAGTGAGTTACAGCCTTATTTCGAAAAAATATCTAACGAAGAACTACGCGTAGTTCATAAACCCCAAAATATCACCCGACTACCAGAAGTTGTAAAGGGAGTGGTGGGGGAGCTACTTGAGAGAGTTGACGAGAGAGGAATTATGAAAAAACTGGCGGAAGAATTAGAATTGAAGAATTTGTGGGATCGAGAACTTAAAGTTTTAAGCGGGGGAGAACTTCAGAGAGTAGCAATAGCAGCTACCATAGCAAGAGATGCTAACGTCTACCTTTTTGACGAGCCCTCAAGCTACGAGGACATCTATCAACGCTTAAACATAGCCAAAGCGATAAGAAAACTTGCCGACGAGAAAAAAACAGTGATATGTGTAGAACACGATCTAGCTTTGGTAGACTACCTCAGTGATGCTGTTTGTATGTTCTATGGAACACCCGGAGTCTATGGTGTAGTTTCACATCCCCACGGTGCTAGAGAGGGAATAAATATTTATCTAGATGGTTTTCTCCCGGACGAAAATCTACGCTTCCGCGCGGAACCCATCAGGTTCCATACGAGCCCCACGCCTTCTGGAGGTTGGGAAAGTCAAGAAATCCTACTTAAATTCGGATACATGAAGAAAAGCTATAATGGATTTTCATTAAAAGTGGAAGGTGGTGAAATTCACAGGGGGGAAGTCGTAGGAATAATTGGCCCAAACGGTATTGGAAAAACAACATTTATCAAATTGCTTGCTGGAGAGATTCAGCCGGACGAGGGGCAGCCTGTTGAAAAAGAAATAAAAATTAGTTACAAACCTCAGTATTTAAGAGCTGACTATGACGGAGAAGTACAAACACTACTAAAAGAAGCTGGCGGAAATAGAGCAACTAGCAGCGAATTTAGGTCTGATGTAATAAAACCTCTGGAATTAGAAAGCTTACTAGATAGGTCAGTTAAAGATTTGAGTGGCGGCGAACTTCAGAGTGTGGCTATAGCGGCTTGTTTAGCTCGAGAAGCAGACGTATATCTTTTAGATGAGCCCAGCGCCTTTCTTTCATCGGAACAGAGGCTAATAATGGCAAGAACGGTGAGGCGAGTAATAGAAAAATGGCTAAGCGCCGCCTTTATAGTGGAACATGATATAATTGGTGTGGACAGTCTTTCGGACAGCTTAATGGTCTTCAGCGGAGTACCAGGAGTGAGAGGAGAAGCTTCAAGACCCACAGATCTCAGAACCGGTATGAACAATTTCCTTAAAGGATTGAACATAACTTTTCGCAGAGACCCAGAAAACGGTAGACCTAGAATTAACAAGGAGAATTCAAGGTTAGATAGATTGCAGAAGGAACAAGGCGAATACTATTACGTACCATTAACTAAAGAATGAAGCTACAAAAAAGAGGAAAATCTCTTAATCCTCGTTCTTCTCTTGGGTCTCAGATCTAATTGCCTTTCTCTTGGCAAAAACTACTATATAAAGCTCTTTGGCCTCGAATAAAACCTTTTGCCCCTCCCGAGTTTGTTTTAAGTACCCCATCTTCGCTAACTTGTTAAGGTACCTTGAAACGTTTCCCTGGTCAATATCGAGAGACTCAGCCAATTGACTGGCAAAAACGGGGCCTCCATTGAACTTTTCACAGATTTTTAAGAAAATTTCAAGCTCTCTTGAAGTTAGCTCCTCCTTCATTCTTTTAAGAATACTTGTACTAAGCTTTCCCCTAGCTAGACGAATACCAGTATCAAGATCGCTGAGGTCAACCTTATGGCTACCCTCTCTCTTTAAAGCCGCCTCAAGTGTACTTCTCAAAATAACCAGTAAGTAGCGAGGATTATGAAAACTCACTTCATTGGCCCTCTCAATAATTTCCCTTGAAAAGGGAAAAAGAGGGTCAGGAGCATTTCCCTCTCTATATAGGTCCAGCCTCTTGCTAACCAGCTCCACTGCCGCATCATTATCTAATTCCTCGAATTCTATCTCTCCCATAATCCTAGAGATTACCGCGGGATGGACATCCTTAACCATCTGCCACGATTTAGGACTACTGCAAATAACTGTCATGTGTTTATTTAGACCATGAACTCTAGAAAGATACTCTCTGGTGAGTGTGAATGCCTCTCTGATTTCCCTCTCGTTTCCTCCAGAGGCTAGCTCTTCAAATTCGTCTATGATAAAGCAGGTGGTATAATTGTTCTTGCTTAAAATAGAAAAAACGCTTGCTAAATCCCTTCCTGCCTTGTGGGAATCCAACTCCAAATTTTTCATAACTAAATTTTTATAGTATTCATAAATTTCAAAAATAAAATCCTTATCTTCGGCGGGAAGCTCCAAAGACAGAGCCTCGGGACAGACCGCTTCAAACAGAGCCCTTGCATATCTAGCGGGATCCCCGCTGGGAACCTTGCAAAAGAAAACCACGCCGTTATGTCTCTTAAATGTGTCAGATATAGCAATAGCCCTAACGCTTTTTCCTGTTCCGTAGTCACCAACTAAACTTAGAGTTGCTCCGCCTCCGCTGAGGACAATATCTATGTTTGTAGCTATTGATTCGTCTTCTGCCGTAAATACTAGTGTTTTAAGTATTTCCTCTTCAGTCATAGCTTCCGCAGAAGTCTTCACAAAGGGATTTCCCCTCAAATTAAACTGTTTGTATTTATCCTTTTTTATGAGTATATCATAGCTCAAGATCTTTCCCCTGTTTTTTGTTTAAATATATTATACGAAAGCCTTATTAATGTAACCAGTGTAGATATATGTTAAGTATGTAAATAATGTAAATGTATGTAAAAGTGTATATTAGAACATTACATAGCCTACATACACACAAGAGGGAAAGGCGACAGAAAATGGACAAAACGACCATAAAAATCATCCTCAACCAGTTAAAAGACGTCTACGATAACCTAACAGAAAAATATGGAGAAGACATAAGAAAATACAGATACACACTAGCCCACACCATAGCAGACATAAGAACTGACGAAATAACCGCATAAGTAATAAATTAACGCATAAAATGTAATTATAGCCTAGGGATAGAATAGTCACCAAGCACACCGAATAACTCCCAAATATTCGTTTTGTACCCCTCCCTATCACTAGTCGGGCACCACATTTGTAACTACAAAGGGGAAAGCGAAGCATAATATTTAGATAGTGCAAAGAATCCCCAGGAAATCGCATAATCTAAGTTTCAAGGATAAAAATAGTTAAGAGCTTAAAAAGGGAAAGACTTTAACAAACATAAGTCATATATTTCTAAAATCAAAAACTTGGAACCGCTAATCCGCAAATAATAGAAACTTTTACAAAATATGTAGCATGCCAGGCGATAGAGATTTAGTCGGCTTTTGGAAAGATTTTTGAATTATGATGTGCTTTTTAACACCACTATTTGAGGCGGTGTTATCTTTGAGGCGCCCTCTTAGGAAGCAACTCTCACTTACGTTTCCCGTCCTGCGTGACGCGGTTATCATGTTCCTCCTATCCTACGAGAACAAAGTCTACTCCGAAAAGAAGCCCTGCCCTA
>JAHAWU010000234.1:0-428 GCA_018383815.1 Candidatus Jordarchaeia archaeon
TTCGATATTCTATACGCCGAGGGCGCGGATTTTACAGTAAAAACTTATCCCGAAAGGCGCTCTTTTCTCTCAAAGGTAGTAAAAGAGAATGAGAGGCTGAGACTAGCCGAACAAAAGATCGTCGATAATCCTGAAGATCTAGAGGCATTCTTCCAAGAGGCGATATCCAATGGGTGCGAGGGGCTGGTGGCAAAGTCTTTAGGTCCTGAGTCTATATATAAGGCGGGTGCAAGGGGCTGGCTCTGGATAAAGTACAAGAGGGACTACAAAAGCGAGATGACCGACACCGTGGATCTGGTGGTTGTAGGCGGGTCGATGGGTACTGGCAAGCGCGCTGGTCATATAGGCACACTACTCCTAGCAGCCTATGACGATGACAATGATGTATTTAGGACTGTCTGTAAGTGCAGCACAGGCTTCACCGATGA
>JAHAWU010000234.1:466-1629 GCA_018383815.1 Candidatus Jordarchaeia archaeon
TAATTCCCCACAGACACGCCAGGGTAGACTCGAAAATAACCCCCGACATTTGGGTTATTCCCGCAAAGGTAATCGAGGTATTGGGTGCCGAGATCACTCTCTCACCCATTCATACCTGTGGACTAGACTCTATAAGAAAAGGGGCAGGTTTGGCGATCCGTTTCCCAAGGTTCACAGGGAGGTGGAGAGACGACAAGAGCCCAGAGGATGCGACCACTGTTAAAGAGATAATTGAGATGTACAAGAAACAACTCAAAAAGCTCGCATAACTTTGATTTTACTCGCGAGAATTATTGATTTGAAGTAATCCTCCTTTTGCTTTTTTCATAATGAGCTTCATTGAAGCGAAATTTTTAGATCATCTCTCGCACCTAAATGAAGGAAATCTTGATTATTTCTCATTTCAGCTGGTTTGGGATAAGTTAATAAGCAGGGACTTTCAGAGGAAGCTTGGGCAGAAGTGAAGGAACTGACGTAAGTTCAGCTCTTTTTACGGAAGCCCAATAAAAAGTAAAGAAGGAGGGAAGAAAGTGGGATATTATCGCGAGGGCCGCCAGAGATTTGGCCCCAGACGTGGTCCGGCCAGCTTCGGTCCAAAGCCCGTAGAAGAGGGTAAGGAATACGAAGTTGACATCAAGGAAATTAGCAGGCGCGGAGAAGGGATAGCCCGTGTTGAAGGGTTCGTCGTCTTCGTTCCAAACACAAAAGCTGGGGACCATGTTAAGGTTAAGGTAACTAAGGTAGCGAACAGGTTTGCTACTGCTGAGGTTGTACAATAAACCGAGAACTGTCTGACTGGCAGTTTTCCTTTTTTTATTTTTACATCTATCTATCTTTGAACTTTTAATTTTTATAAGACGCCATACACCAAATTTATACGTTCTGGTGTTTCTTATGATACGTATTAAAGAGAGCTTTGGTATACTTCATGTTTCTGAAGACCTCTCATTAATCATAAACGGTTTCAGACTCGCTCCGTCTTACAGAACATTGGAGGATCTCATCCCTGTGCTTTATAACATTGATTACCTTCAGGACCTTCCCAAGAGCACGGCTCTTTACAGTATGTACCGTGGCTTCTCCTTGGAGGCGCACTCAACCATTTTTAAGAACAAAAGAGTACGTTTTGACATTACCATAATGGCTGACATTGAGCTTGGGAA
>JAHAWU010000234.1:1663-2777 GCA_018383815.1 Candidatus Jordarchaeia archaeon
TTAGCAGAGGGCTCTCTATCTTATCCCGAGGTGTACCAGGTCTTCTACGGTGAGGCGACCTACCTACTCCAAAAAAAATTAGGTAACGATATACTTGACTTTGCTGTTGCGAGGGTCAAAGCAGGTGAGGCCATCTTGATACCACCTGGATATGGACATGTTACAGTCAACTCGGGGGGAGACATATTGGTGATGGGAAACCTCGTGTCAGACTCCTTCCAACCTCTTTATGATGACTATATTAAAAATAAGGGCGCCGCCTACTACCTCTTGACTGACGGTTCCTTAGTGCCCAACCCCTGTTATAATAGCCCTCCTGCCCCTAGAGTTCTTTCCAAGAAGTTTCCAATCTCTAAAGACTTGTACTCTGACTTTACATCTTGTCCTTCCTGCTTTGATTTTTTGAACAGACCTTCCTTAGTTGCAAGGCAGTTCTATTGACTTTTCTGCAAAGTTTTTAAAGGGTTATTTTCTAAGTTCGACCGAGGGCTGACAGATGGGAAATAGCAAACTCGGATTCTACACGATGGATAACTTTGATTTTGACGATAAAAAAACGCTCCTTAGGGTTGACATAAACTCTCCCATAGATCCTAAAACTGGAAGAATAACCGACGATACCAGAATTAAGAGCCATGCGGCTACAATTAAGGAGTTGCTTGAAAGGGGGGCCTCTGTTACCGTTCTCGCTCACCAAGGAAGACCTGGAGACAGTGATTTTACAACGCTGGAAAACCATGCAAAACTCCTCTCGAAGTACTTGAACAAAGACGTCACCTATGTGGAGGACGTTTTTGGCCCAGCTGCCCGATCTGCGATATCATCATCAAAGCCAGGGGGCATTGTACTGCTCGAGAATGTCCGCTTCTATTCCGAAGAAAATATAGAAAAAGTCCCTGAGGCGCAGGCAAAAACTTACTTGGTGCGCTATCTAGCCCCCCTGTTCTCACTATATGTAAATGACGCCTTCGCTACATCTCACAGGTCTCACCCATCTCTGACAGGTTTTCCTATGGTCTTGCCCTCTTGTGGAGGGAGGCTACTTCAAAAAGAGGTAGACTTTCTCAGCGATGTAATGAACACAACCTCAAAACCCTGTATATTTGTTTTAGGC
>JAHAWU010000227.1:0-1024 GCA_018383815.1 Candidatus Jordarchaeia archaeon
CCTTATTGAAATGGTTTTTAACTGGCCAGGACTTGGACGTTACGCTGCTTTCTCCATAATCTCGCTGGATTACCCCGCTATAATGGGCATAGCCATTTTCATAGCCCTAGTCTATATCCTGCTTAATTTGGCAGTAGACCTACTACAAGCGGTTATAGATCCAAGGGTGAGGCTGGGATAAATGAAAAAGCTTTTGTCATTGCTGAAAAGCGAAAAAATGAGAGCGCGGTTTAGAGAAATACGTTACAGTCTGTATGTTCTAAAAAGAAATAGGTTGACATATGTCAGCTCTTTATTTGTACTATTCCTCATTTTTATAGCGATTATAGGACCTTTTATAGTTCCATACCCAGAAGATGCTTATGGAGCTGTGCATCCTGAAAGGGCTTTCAAACCACCAAGTTTTGAACATATATTTGGGACAGACGACGCTGGAAGAGACATTCTCAGCAGAGTAGTCATTGGTACAAGGATTTCTCTATCGATAGGGGTAATCGCGATAGTTCTAACAATACTAATAGGGGTGCCCCTTGGACTGATAGCGGGCTACATGGGGGGATTGATAGACGAAGCGATAATGAGGGTCACAGACATGTTCTTAAGCCTCCCTCCTTTATTATTGGCTTTAGTCTTCGCTGCTGTAATGGGCCTCAGAGGACAATCATTTAACAATGTGTTGGTGGCGATAGCCATTGCATGGTGGCCTTGGTATACGCGACTTGTTAGGGGACAGGTTGTATCATTAAAGGAGCGCCCCTTTGTGGAGGCAGCCCACGCGACTGGGGTGGGACCGCTCAAAATAATGTTTAGGCATATTTTACCAAACTGCTTAACACCAATATTGGTTCAAGCTTCGCTGGACTTTGGCTCGGTAATTCTAACGGCTGCCGGATTCAGTTTCCTAGGCCTTGGAGCTCAGCCCCCAACGCCGGAATGGGGATTAATGCTAAGTATAGGAAGATACTACTTCCTCAACTACTGGTGGCTGGCAACCTTCCCAGGTTTGGCCATATTTGTCACGGTA
>JAHAWU010000227.1:1057-1199 GCA_018383815.1 Candidatus Jordarchaeia archaeon
GAAGCTTTATGTCCGAGATTGCGAAGGTTCTAGGTGTCAAAATGCCAGAGCAACCCCTATTAGAAATCAAAAATCTGAAAATTAACTTTAAAACTTATCAAGGTGTAGTTCAAGCGGTTGATATAGACTATTTTTCAATAAG
>JAHAWU010000227.1:1217-3190 GCA_018383815.1 Candidatus Jordarchaeia archaeon
TCTTGTTGGCGAAACGGGTTGTGGGAAAAGCGTTACCACACTCGCCATTCTCAGACTTTTGCCGTCGTCTGGGAAAATTGTGGATGGTGAAATAATCTTCAAGGGCGAGGATCTGCTGAAAAAGAGTTCAAAAGAAATGGAGAACATACGGGGAAAACAGATCTCAATAATATTCCAGAATCCTTCGTCTTCTCTTAATCCTGTTTTCACCGTGGGGGAGCAAATTACTCGAATAATAATGTTACATCAAAATTTAACTAGGGAAGAGGCAGCGAAGAAAGCTATAAAAATGCTTGGCTTGGTTAGGCTTCCAAATCCACGGAAATTATTGGGTAGATATCCCCATGAACTTAGCGGTGGAATGTGTCAAAGAGTAATGATAGCCATGGCGTTATCTTGCAACCCAGATTTACTCATAGCAGACGAACCAACAACAGCTTTAGATGTAACGATACAAGCTCAAATTTTAAAACTGATGAGAGAGTTGAAAGAGAAGATAGGAGCATCAATTCTGCTAATAACCCACGACCTTTCAGTTGTAGCTCAACTTTGCGATAAAGTGGCAGTTATGTACGCCGGCAGAATAGTTGAGCACGGAAAAATCCGGGACATATTTAAAAATCCACTGCATCCTTATACGAGAGGCTTATTGGAGGCCATACCTGTTGTCGGTAGATGGGAAAAGCAGCTTAAAGGAATCGAAGGCTTCGTCCCAGACATGCTTAACCCACCTTCTGGATGCAGATTTCATCCAAGATGCCCCTACACCATGGAGGTTTGCAAAATAAAAGTTCCCCGCAGATTTAATGTGGAAAACAAACATTACGTGTCATGTTTCCTCTATGAGAGAGGGGAGGATTCATAACAGAACTATTAAAAGTTGTGAATTTGAAGAAATATTTCCCGATTAGGGGATTGCTGGGAAGAGTTATTGGATGGGTTAGGGCTGTTGACGGTGTGAGTTTTGACGTATATGAAAGGGAAACTATCGGGGTTGTTGGAGAGTCAGGATGTGGGAAAACGACGTTAGGGAGAACCGTGCTCAGGCTTATAGAGCCCACAGAGGGCATTATAATCTTCGTTGGAAAAGACATAACAAAGTTCAACAAAAAGAGGCTTAGAAGTTTAAGAAAGGATATGCAAATAGTCTTTCAAGATCCCTACTGGTCTTTAAATCCCATGATGCTTGTTAGAGATATAATCGCGGAACCTATCGAAGAACACATTAAAGGTGAAATAAGAGTGGAAGAAAGAGTCGGTGAGCTACTTAAACTGGTTGGCTTACCTGAAGAGGCTATGTGGAGATACCCGCACGAGTTCAGCGGAGGGCAGAGACAAAGGATAGCGATAGCTAGGGCTCTCTCTACAAACCCGAAATTCATAGTCTTCGATGAACCCACTTCTTTTCTGGACGTGTCGGTTCAAGCCCACATAATAAACTTGATAAGTGAACTCCAGCAAAAGCTAAACCTAACCTACATGTTTATCTCCCACAATTTAGGAGTGGTTCAGCATATCAGCAATAAAATTGCCGTAATGTACGTTGGAAAAATAGTGGAGATAGGGTCGGTTGACCAAATTTTCGAAGAACCTCTCCACTTTCACTTGGCTGTTTCTGTCTAAAAATTTTTTGAGATATTCTTCATCCTTTTTATCCCATCGATTTGTACCAACCGGGTTTATAACTAATATTTTCACAAGGCATCCTCCTAGCTGATGAGGTGGCATGCAACTTTATGGAGTTTTCCCACATCCGATAATTGTGGCTCTGTTTTTGTGCAGATTTCCATTTTATATGGGCATCTTGTATGGAATCGGCAGCCTTGGGGTGGGTTTTCGGGGCTTGGAACTTTTCCTCTTAACAAGACTCGTCCTTTATGTACGTCTGGATCGGGCACTGGAATGGCGTCTAGTAATGCTTGCGTGTAAGGGTGGAGAGGTTCTTCGAAAATTTGGTCAACCGACCCTATCTC
>JAHAWU010000103.1:0-7333 GCA_018383815.1 Candidatus Jordarchaeia archaeon
GGAGACGCTAAACGCCTGCCAGAGTGGAGAGGTTCATGCCCTAGGGCAGGTGCTCCCCTGTGAAGCAGGAACCGAACACCACTGGGAGAATGTCCTAGATGGGTAAGTTTCGGACAACGGTTCCCACGTAAGAATGAGATCGGAAGATGGAAGAGTAACCACTGGTCCCAATACATGGTAGCAAGGAAATACCTAAAGGTCTTCTACGTAAAATAATAAGAGAAGACTTGGAAATAAGCTTGGAAGAATTTTTTGAAGCATACTCCCGATTTAAAGGAAAATGAATTGTTCTGCACTTCTAAATCTATTTTTTTAAGATAGTAAAACCAGCTTTCAAGATTTTCAAATTTTTGCATCTTGAACTATTATCCCCCTCATTAATCTTTCATTCCTATTTCCGCACCTGACCAATGGTTTTGAGTCCTAAAGGGCCTAAAAAAGAAAGGCGGGAAACGAACACCACCACACCGACAAAATAGCTGAAAACATACCAATACCTCAATTTTCCGAAGATTACTACCCTTTCCCCACCCAACAAAAGATAGAACCAAGCCACCAATTCCAACTTACCGATATATATCAGAAAAGAGATCATAATTACAAAATCGGGTTGAAGGAAACAGTTTATGAGGGCGTTGAAGACTCTCGTATTTTTAGCTGTTATAACTATCCCCCTAATTGGCTTCGGTCCATATTTG
This sequence comes from Candidatus Jordarchaeia archaeon, assembly GCA_018383815.1. GTDB lineage: Archaea > Asgardarchaeota > Jordiarchaeia > Jordiarchaeales > Jordiarchaeaceae > Jordiarchaeum. Next base: position 699 of record JAHAWU010000103.1, read on the forward strand.
TGTAGGGCCGCTAATCAGAACTGGAGTTTGTTACTTCTTGCCCCAAACATCTACTCTGCCAGCGTTGGGAATAAATCGTTAGCCCAAGACATAGCCGCCCAAGTCATATCAGGAACATCATTCTCTAGTGGGGATCGAGAGACAAAATTGATAGAAGAGGTTAACTATGGTTTCATAAATTGGTTGTTAACTGGTAACTTACTGTATGAAGCGTTCAAATCAATCTTGCCTAACGGGTGGAGTAATAATGATACGGGCATTGAGATTTTTATTAAGTTTCTCCAAGAAAATCCCAAGTATGCTGAGAAGTTTAGTGAATACCTCGAAATTCAGTCCAGGAGGAACGACCTGAAGGCGGAACAAGCTTGCTTAACGGATAAGGAGATAGAAGCGGTCATTAAGAATGGGGTGCTAGTTAGGGAGTGGAACAGTACAGTAGAAATAAATGGAACCAGTTGGCCCTGTAACTACAAAGAGTATGTGCTAGAAGGAGAGAAAACCTTAACGTTACTAAAAATGACAATATATACCAACGAAACGGTGGTAGATCCATACATAACTGTGAACAGTTTTCCCTTGGTAGCATACATCTGGCCGTTTGGCTGGTTGTGTTTTGGTGAAGATTGGTATCTACACATAAGAGCGCCCTACATTATTGAATACAACGGGCAACTGTATTATGAAGCAGCAATATTCGTTAACTATATTAACGCAAAAGTGGAACAATATGGATATGTTGCTATTGCTATCGGCGCCCTCATAGGCGCTGCCCTTGGCGCGGCTGGCGGGCCAGTCACTGGTGCGATAGAAGCAGCTATTACGGCTCTTGTAACTTCACTGATGGTTCTGAATTTCCAGGAAGAGGCAAACTTGGCTCTTGTAATTGCTCAAGGGGCAGCGGCGCAGGGCAACTTTACGGAGTAAAACTACTGATAAAAACTCACTATCTTTACTCATATTGGTGGTTGCCTATCTATAATGGTTCAAGTATTACCTTTTGGTTCATTTGGCATGATGGTACGTGGAAAAACGCAATTCCTGAACTTCCATTGTATGGTTATGTTGCCTACGATTTAAAGTCTAGGTTTTTAACGTATGCTTTGGAGGTTGGATGTTTGGGTGTAGACGTCTGGGTCTTCCCCTACTATATCTATGCTTGAATTCCTTTGGAGTGTAGTTGTGTATGGTTAAATGGTCTCATGTTGTGGTATGGGTTTTGTACTTTTTCCTTCCCTCTTTTCTGGTTGTCTACTTCTTAATAGTCTTCGGTTTTGGTATTAGTTTAAACTTGACACCTGTAGTTTTGGTGGGCACTTTCCCCTATTTGGACTTGAATATCCTTAGAGCCAGTTTTGGTGTTGTTGGGGTCGCTGATTTCCTTACTTGGGGTTGGAGTGCCAAACTTGCTGTTTCCCTAATTGGTTTGTTCCTCTCAATAATCCTGCTTCCACTCAACATCCTGTTGGCCTTTATTCCTTCGTTCGTCTCACAGGGTTTCTCTCTCCGGGAATCGGCTCGAAAAGCATCAAATTATATCCGGTTTCTACTAAAGGAGCGGCGAGTCCGCAAATGGGTTGATGTGTTCACGATACTCAGCGTTTGGACGCTGGCCAATATACTAGTGGCAACACTCTTCATCTATTTAGCACAGGTTACCTTAATAACTCCAACCCTCTCTGCGGGAATCCTTGTTCTCCCACCCACGCTTCAGGATTTGCTTTCCAAAGCAGGAGATCCCGCCCTTCTTCTACCCTTCATCCCACTACGCTATATCCATACAGGTTCTTTTGGTGTATCGGGTCTCCTCTTTTACATTAACACCTTCGTCTCTTATTTCTCAGTTACTCTAGTGATCTTATGGATGGGCTACTTGGTTGTTTGGGCGGCTAAATACCGGAAATTCGTCGAGGAAAGTATGGGAGCTTTCAATAAATGGCTTTCAAAGCCCTAATTTCATGTGAACTTTTGAATGTGACTTCTTCCGCCGTGCCTCGTTGGGACGAAGAGTAACCTTCCCATAGACTCTTCTAGTAAAGAATGTTACAAGCAGACTTCCGCTAACTCCATACAATGATTCTCCAGATACAAAAGAGAAGAGGTACTATAGCTCTCCCTTTAACGCGCAATAACCTGCAAAATTCTGTAATTGTATTTTAACCCATTTTTCGCGGATTTGGGAATCCTTTAGTGGGTTTGCGAGGCTTTTTATCACCACGCTCCCAGTTTTTGAGAGAAATAAAAATACCAAGCGGGTATAAACGCAAACACACTTTCAAACCATTTGAGAAAAACACAATCACCCAAATAGCTTCGCAGAATCTGCGAAATATCGGTTACAAAAGATAGGAGTTTTTTGGAATATTAACTGAAATTACCTATTTCAAACATTTTTTGTTAAATGATTTGCTCCCTTGGAGGCGGGCTTCTATATCCCCCTCTGCTAATGTATTCCGTCTCTCGCTCTTCCGACAGTTTCCTAGTAGTGTAGAAGTGAGTAAGACGAATTTTTCAAACTTTCTTGGGTGATGTAAAATAGTTAGGCTTCGCCTCAAAAAAGGGGCATTTATAAAGCTCACTTCGCGGTTTAGAGCCCCTAACAGGGGAATGGAGACAAACAAATCTCCATCATCCTTCTTGTGTGGAAAGCGCCTTTTGCCCAAAAGGTATTTATGGGAATATGGTCATATGTTCCAGTTGAGAAATTGACTGGATGATTTTTATGAAGTATATTAAAGTGGCGCTTCCCGACGACCTTGAGGAGAAGGTCAGGTCGAAGGCAGGTGTCCTGTACGGGGCAAGGAAAGGGAGCCTTAGTCGTTCAGTTACCAACGCTCTCTCCAACTGGCTCAGCCCCGACCCCGAATTATATGTGGGCACCACACCAAGTGGTATGAGTTTCGAGGTTCCCGAGAAACTGGTTCCAGATTTGATGGAAATTCTCATAGATGCCCTTAAACCTGTAAACGTTGTATACAGCTATCTGCAGGGTGAGGAGGAAGTGGAGGTAAAACTTCCCGCAGAATTGGCAAGGTTAAAAAGTAGGGAAATGACGGATGTATTTTTAAATTCCACATTCATGGTGGAGCTTGAAACTGCTTCTTTATATACGGGTGGCGGGGGCTGCTTCCTACTGGAAGCTCACCTGAACAGGAAACAAAGAATCTCCATAGCCAAAAAATTACTAGAAAAGTGGAATATCAAAATCAAGCTAGCTAAGGAACGGTTCAGTGTTATTGTGAGAGAGGGACATGTGGAGGTATCCTATTGAACAAAATTGTAAAAAGGACACTGGGACACTTCAAAATACTCATAGAGCACTCCCTCAGACCATACGAACCCACACCACAACACATCCTTAAACGAATGATTATACCCATCTGCCAAGACATGAGGATAATGCAGACGAAGGGAACGAAAAACGACTCCTGGGAGTTCCTCCAAGGCTTAGCCGAAGAATGCAAAGCCATCCTCAACCAGTAAAAAACTAAAGAAGAAACATTCAAGAAATGTGGTCGAAAAAAAGGGCAACAGTTTAATCAGAATATTTTTCATTTTCATTTTGGAAATAAATTAGTCGCCCTCGATGATAGGTTGCCAGTATTTTAATATCTGCAATTCTGTTTGGGAGAACGCTTTTAGGATTTCTTTCTAGAATTACAAAGTCGGCCAGTTTTCCCTCTTCGAGGCTTCCCTTAATTTTCTCCTGTCCCAGGGCGTAAGCCGCATTCAGTGTAAACATTTTGAGTGCTTCAGTTATAGTTATTGCCTGTTCGGGTACAAACCCGTTTCGGGTGACGCACACCTGCAAGGCTTTCAGTACTCTGGCCGATTCCACCGGAGCGTCTGAAGCTCCTGCCAGAACTATTCCTGCATCGATTATTGAGCGGAAGGGGTAAACGTTTTTGATTCTCTCAGGACCTAAGCGTTTCTCAAGCCAGGTATACTCACTGTCTATGAACATTGGCTGACAGACCAAAACTATTCCCAAATCTGCGGAGTCCCTGATAACGTCCGGTGTAAGCACTGAGGCGTGTTCAATTCGGAGTTGTCCTCCTTCCTTCGATTTAGAGGTTTTTACTACCCGCTTGTAGAGGTCAACCACCCACCGGTTGGCTCTATCCCCTATGGCATGTATCAAAACTTGGTATCCCAGCTTGTAGGTTTCCTCTATGATTTCAAAGAGAGACTCCTCATCAGTCATAAAGAAGCCCTTGCTCCTTTGCGGCGAATCTGAGAATGGTTCAAACATGGCAGCAGTGAAGGCTCCAAATGTTCCGTCGGCGAACCTTTTGATTCCCCCCACCTGAAACCTTCCCTCCCCCACGCCCAATCCTTGGAAGGATTTCTCAACATTCTTTAACTCCCCCGGCTGGGTGGTTATAACGTAAAACACGAAATCCTGCTCTATTAATCCTTCTTTTATTAGGCCTTGAATTAGCGGTATTTCAAAGGTTCCCGCCTTTCCCGCAGGTCCTTCCTCACCTAACTGTACCACTCCGCCGCATGTGGTGATTCCGTAGGATGCTAGCTCTTGGGAAAACATTCTGCCCGCCTCTAGGAAACGCTGTAAATCAGGCAGGGGCATAAACCCTAGGGGAATAGCTGTGGCCGCCTCGGTAAACACTCCCGTGGGTTCCCCATTCTCCTCCACTTTAATTTCTCCAGCCTCCACAGTTTTTTCCGCAACATTGGATTTATCAATTCCCATTATTTTTAGGGCCAGGGAATTTACAGCACAGATGTGTCCATCGTGCCGCAGAACTAAAACCGGATGCTCAGAGCTGATTTCGTCCAAATCATACCTGTTGGGGAACCGCCGCTCCTCAGGCTTTTCGAAAACATCTTCCATTAGGTCAAAACCTACAACCCACTGCCCCTCACCACATTTCTTCGCTTCTTCTCCAAGAATTCTTTTCAAATCACTATACCCTCTAACTCCTGATAGACTTCTCTGGGTTTTATAAAAAATGTATATTCCGGGGTGCATGTGGGCATCAATAAAACCGGGAACAATACAAGCACCATTCAAATCAATTTCCCGCAAAGAAGGTTTTTCACCACCCTCTAACCGATTCTTCTCTCTAAATTGGGCTGTGCGGTTTCTAACATCCTTCTCTGAACCCACGGCTATGATTTTGTCTTGAAAAATAGCCATAGCACTGGCTTCAGAATCATTGGGATCCATAGTTAGAATGGTACAATTATAAAAGAGGGTAATCTCCATGATATGCACACTCCACAATCAGTATTTAGGAATTCTCGCTACTTCTTTATAACAGTAGTGGGTCCAGTGGCATATTTTGTTAAGGCTTCCTCGTCCAGTTCAACCCCCCATCCCGGTCCTTGAGGCAACTTGGCCTTACCGTCACTGTAATCTATGGGATCCTTAATGAGGTCGTCTTCAAACATCACGTAGCCGAAGAGCTCAGTCTCATACCAAAAATTATGGGGCCGAGCCGCCGCCAAATGAATATGCATGGCAGACGCAATCCCCAAAGGCTGATTATGAAGCACTGCGCCGATACCCCGCAGCTCAGCATAATTCAAAACTTTAATGGCGTTAGTAACTCCTCCTGGGCGTTCCGAGTTCAAACCCAGAACCCCCACTGCACCCAGTTCCACCAAGGTCACAAAGTCCCTTACAGAGAAGCACCCCTCATGAGCCATAAGGGGAACATCCACCCGCTTTTGGACGTAAGCCATACCCAAATAGTCATTAGCATTAACTGGTTGCTCGGCAAAATCGATACCAAAGGGCTCAATGGCCTTAATGGCCCGCACAGCCTCGGGTGGCTCATAGGCTTGATTATAGTCCACTCGCAGAGCCACATCAGAGCCTAAAGCATCGCGGAAACTTTCCACAATTTCCCTGTCCTCCTTAACCCCCTTGCCCAATTTAAGCCGAAAAGCCCGATATCCCACCCTGTGAAATGTTTCGGCAAGTCCCACCATGGTCTCAGTATCAGTCAAAGGTATTAAAGCAGCCAGTGGAATTTCGTTCTCTGTTTGTCCCCCCATAAAGTGACACGCGGGACGCCCCGTAATTTTTCCCATCAAGTCGTAGCAAGCCTTATCCAATAGACCCTTTGCCACCTCGTTCCGAGTAATATTTGCATCGAATCTCTGCTGGATGCGCTCCACATTGAAGGGGCTCTCACCCAGAATATACTTCGCCAAACATCCCTTAATTGTGGAAATAATTTGTTCTGGAGAAATGCCCGTTTCGGGTAACCACACAAATGATTCTCCCAAACCGATAGTACCATCGTCGCAAACGAGTTTACAGATGACAAAATCGCCACCAAGCCAGGGTTCCTCAGCACCAATAGCCATCCCCAATTGGCCCTCACCCGACTCCATAGCCTTCCTCACTTCATGCCTGAAGGGCACATACAATGGAGTTAATTCAATTCTCACAATTTCATTTACCAATTTTTACCGATCTCCATTTGTAAAAGCTCTTTCTAACTCTACAAATCCTTTTCTAAGCTATTTCTCATCACATAAATAAATTTAATTACTAAAAACAAATTGTGACCCTCTCCTTTTTCTCAGTTTTATGCACAAATAGAACACGTCCAAAAATTTTTTGTTTTTTTAGTGTTATTTTACTTTTTGCATGCCTGAGATAGTTG
>JAHAWU010000103.1:7361-14282 GCA_018383815.1 Candidatus Jordarchaeia archaeon
TGAAGTCTGCGGAGTCTTTTTGAGATAAGAATAAATTCATAGGTTACTACATTTTCTAGAATATTTTTCAGAGGTGGAATCGTAATGGTTAAGAAGGAGATGAAACCCAGTATTGCTTTGTATCCAACTCCAGTGATTCTAGCTACCTCAGTTGATGAGAAGGGTAAGCCTAATGTTTGCACATTGGCCTGGGTAGGGGTGGTGTGTTCAGAGCCTCCCCAGATAGGCATTTCCATAAGGCCCTCACGTTACACTCATGAGTTGATAAGCAAAACCAAAGAATACGTTGTGAACGTGCCAACCGCCGACATCGTCAAGGAAACGGATTACTGTGGGATAGTCACTGGAAAAAAGGTGGACAAGTTCAAAGAAACTGGACTCACACCAGTCAAGGCCAAAAAGGTGAAACCCCCACTAATAGAGGAGTGCCCCGTGAACATGGAGTGCAAAGTGAAGAACATAATTAACCTTGGAGCACACGACCTATTCATTGGCGAAATAGTAAACGTCAACGCCAACGAGGACGTTATGGATTCACCCACAAGCATCAACTTCGAAAAACTGAAACCCATAACCTGGAACCCCATATCAAGCGAATACCACAGCCTCGGAAAACGCCTAGGAACATACGGCTTCTCCAAAAAGTAACAAACCAGCAAACCAAAAAACAGAGGAACAGGACAAATCTGAATTCCCAAAAAATAAAATAAAAAGTGGAGAGTGAGATTTTTAGTCTAACAATGTTTACCCTTTTTTTATTTTATTCCGAATATTTTCTTTGCGCTGCCTCCTAGCATAGCGTCTACTTCTTCTTTGGTGAATGTGATTCCCTCAGGAGCTTTGGATGGTAGGTCTTTTATCATTTGTATCCATTCTTTGTCTGGTACTGCGGCTCGCAGGTAGGGGTTGTCTGTTCCCCACAATACTCTTGCGGCTGTGAATTCGTCCAAGCATTCGCGTAGCGCGTGGCAGAACCGGGCATAGTTTGTTTTAGCCAGTACCTGCCAGCCTGAGAAGTCCACTGTGAGATTGGTTTTGCATGAGCCTAGGTGGTATAATTCGTAGCGCCAGCCGAAGCCCATGTGCGCGGCTTGTATCCAGAGGTCTGGATAGTCCAGGCAGACATCGTCAAGAAACATGGGATTGCAGTACTTAGACCTGAGCGGGGCAACAATCTGTCCAGTGTGGAAGAGAACTGGTTTCTTAAACTCGTTTGCAATGTCTAAAAGTCTGTAGACTTCTTTGCTGTTGGGATAAAATCCAGTTGATGAGTGAATCTTCAGCCCGCTCATCTTCCACTCCTCAAAGCACCGTCTAACAAGTTTGTCCGCACCGGGCCTGCGGGGATCCACACTACAAAAGGCTAGGAATCTTTTAGGATGCTTCTTTTGAATCTCCCCAAAAATCTGGTTCTGCTCCTCAATGGACACCTTGGGGTCGCCCAGAAGAAGACCATAGTCCTGCGCACATATCACAGTCATGTCAATACCCGCCTTGTCCATCTCAGCAAGACACTTCTCACCCGTAGGATCATAAAAAGTGGGCATTATTTGCTCAACTATCTGTTTCGGCGTCAACTCCATACCCAGCAAGTGCTTCACGGGGTCAACAAAAGCCTTAGCTAGCTCGTTCCACCACCTTTCAGGATACCAATCCTTATCCACAATATGGCTATGGGCATCAATAATCAAATCATGTTCCCTCCAAAAACCAATTTAAAATATTCTTCTTCAATTTAATATTTAAGGCTTTACTCAAAAAGAAGCCAAAAATGCACAGAACAAACGCCAGAGTTACTTTTTTCACACAATTAATAATACGCTGTCTCTTACTACTCTTATGATTTGACATTTCCGCTTTACCGGGGATTTATGGCACTTCTTTTTTCAAATTTTCAGATGAGGCAGTGAGGCTTACTATTTTAATTTCTCGTAACCCATTCTCAAGTTTTTTCCATCTAAAACCACTGTGAGCGTGTTCAGTACTTCACGCCCCATTATTGTTTCTTCGGGAAGATCTTCCACTCTAACTGGTATGTAGACCATTACCTCTCCCAAGGGAACCGTTTCCTCTCCACTTAGAAGAAAGCACTCAGCACTGTAAACATCACATTCAATGTCGCGGTCTCCCGCACCATAAAACCATTCTGTTCCCTCAGCGGGTATTCCCTCAAAGTTTAGGGAGAGTTCCGCATTTGCATATATGCCACCGTCAAAACCAGTGTCAACGACGCAGGGACCCAGCATTTTCCTGTTTTCTTTTCTTCTATGTAGTATTATCCAAGCCACGGGAATATCCGGTATCTTTTTTCCGCTTCGGTCTACTCCGTCCTCCACGTACCTATAGATTACTTCAATCAATCCTTCTCCATCCCTCCAACACTCGCTGCAACTTTCTTCTTCGGGGAGAAGGAGCTCTACGCTGGGCGGCTCTAAGTTCACGCAAAACTCTGGGACCCTTAAAATCCTCCTCTCTGCTGAGGTAAAACGGGTGATGCCTCACTATGTATTCCCTAAGTGAGTCCGCAATAATTTTGGATCTGGAGGCGGTAGGTTGCGATTCCAAAATTTTTTCCAAGGATTTAGCTACATCATCGGGTAAACTAATAGAAAATCGCTTCACATTTTTCACCAATAGTAATAAAATTCATACATTTATTAAATTTTCCCCAGAAATATTGGACCAAATAAAGGCAACCATCACTGTTTTTATTAAAAACTGAAATCACAATGTATATTAAGACCTGAAAAATAGCCTAATCCCCCTTTTAGAGGAATAGTTCTCTTCCTTTTCCACCAAAAAAGGGGAATTAAAAGTCTATGGTTTTTCCCTCATAGGCGTACTGGAATATTTTCCTAATATCCTCTTCGCTGGCCATTCTGGGATTTATCATTGTAATTATGTCATTCTTAGTCCAACCAACTATTTTTTCAAAGTTCTGCTCCCAACTATCTTGGGACACTCCCAGTTCCTTTATGTTTAGGGGGATTTTCAGTTTTTTTAGCATGTCTCTGACCATAGTGGACAGGGTTGCTCCAGGATCTTCTGCGCCAGTGATGTTTAGGCACTCCAATATCTCATTGTACTTGTCTCTACACTCGGGCTTATTAAATTCAATAACGTATGGTAGCATTACTCCGACGCTGATTCCATGGGGGATGTGGAAGGCTCCTCCCAGCGCGTGTCCACAGGAGTGGGCGAGGCCCAGACCCGAATTCCCAAAGCCTATCCCCGCCATCGAGGCGGCATAGTGAACTTTTGCACGAACCTGGATGTCGCCTGCCCCCTCGCCCGCAGCCCTCGGTAAGTACTGGAAGAGGATTTTAATCGCATATAGGTTTAGGGCTTGGGTGAAATCACTTCCCATTTTGCTAGTAGCCCCCTCAATTGCCTGCGTTAGAGCGTCAAGCCCAGTTGCAGCAGTAAGCTTTTGAGGCATTTTCAAAGTCAACGTAGGATCTAGAATTACCGCCCAAGGAATCAACTCAAAGGAAGCCAAGGACACCTTCTGCCCCGTTTCTGTGTTGGTAACCACTAATCCCGGCGTATGTTCAGAGCCAGTCCCACTGGTAGTTGGTATGAGAACCAGTTTAGATTTTTCCCTCAAATTGTACTCCACCAAAACATTCATATCATATAATTTCAGGGATTCCTGCCCATAAAGGAAGTAAGCCGCCTTGGCAGTATCCATCGCTGAGCCCCCTCCCACTCCAACGATAAGCTCCGGCTTAAATTTGCGGGCAACATCGCCACACCTCACCATAATGGTGTCCTTGGGATCTGGTTCCACCTCATCAAAAATTTTGGTCTCCTTCCCACTGAAAATGTCTAAGAGTTTGTCGCCAACCATTTGGAGAACCGTCTTGTCAGATACAATCAAAACTCTCTTCTCTTTAAAACTCCTCAACTGCTCAAGAGAACCCACCCCATGATAAATAACAGATATCCTAATAGGTAATGACAAAATATTCCCTCCATTAATTCTGAATTTTCCATTGCCCTATTTTAGGGTTTCTATTTCAGAATTGCGCCTTTATCCGCCGAAGTTACAAACTTAGAGTACCACGCTAAAAGTCCTTTCTTGTATTTTGGTTCTGGTGGCTTCCACTGTGCGAGTCTCTTCTTTATCTCTTCGTCTGGCAGGTCTAGTCTGATAGTTTTGTTGGGAATGTCAACTTCTATTATGTCTCCATCCTTTACTATTGCTAGTGGTCCTCCCTCAGCAGCCTCTGGAGAAACATGCCCCACACAGAGTCCGTAGGTGCTTCCACTGTAGCGGCCATCAGTGATAAGGGCGCAGGACTCTCCTAATCCTAAAAGTTGTATGATGTGTCCCGGCACCGCCATTTCTCTCATGCCCGGCCCTCCCTTGGGACCCTCATATCTAATTATTACACATTCTCCGGGTTTCACTTTTCCTTGGAAAAGGTTTTGGATTGCTTCCTCCTCATACTCAAATATTTTCGCGGGCCCTCTGTACTTGAACATGTTTGGTGGTGTGCCTGCCTTTTTGACTATTGCTCCATCTGGTGCCAGGTTTCCCTTTAATACCACGAGTCCTCCGTCTGGGCTGAACGGGTTGTCTATGGGTCTAATAATTTCTTTATCCTTGATTTGGGCATCCTTTAGGATTTCTCTGAGCGTTTTTCCAGAGACGTTTATGACGTCCAGATGTAGTAGGCTGCTTATGCTTTTCATAACTGCTGGTATTCCACCGGCTTCGTCTAGGGCTTGTATTGCCCGTGGTCCATTGGGTTTGAGGGCCACGATTTGGGGTGTGGTTTCACTTAGCTTGTCGAAAAGATCCAGTTCTATTTTGATGTCAAGCTCGTGGGCTATGGCTGGAAGGTGTAAATAGCCATTCGTTGAGCCCCCTATTGCCAGGAGGACTCTAATGGCGTTTTCAAAGGCTTCCTTCGTCATTATTTTGGAGGGCGTCACATTATTTTCAACCAGATATTTTAACGCTTCCCCCGTTTTTCTAGCATATTCCAGCTTCTCCTTGCTCAGGCCAGGCAAAAGTCCGGAGTAGGGTAAAGCCATACCCAAAGCTTCGCACATGCACTGCATGGTTACCGCTGTGCCCAACATGGGGCAAGCCCCGGGCCCAGTTACTATTCCGTGGAGGGCTTTTTGAAACTCTTCCTCTGGAATTTCTCCCCTCTGCCATGCGAAGTAGAATTTTCCAATCTCGTAGTGGGCAAACTCTTCTGTCTCATCAAATATTTTACCGGGAAAACAGTATGGGAGATGGTAGCCCCCAGTAATTATGGCGGTGGGAATGTTTATTCTTGCTGCAGCCATGAGGATTCCGGGAACAATTTTGTCGCATGTTCCAATCATCACCATTCCATCAAACCGGTTCACCTTGGCCATAATCTCAATGGAGGCAGCAATGATTTCCCTAGTGGGCAGAATAAATCTCATTCCTTCATGTCCCTGGGCTATTCCGTCGCAGGGACCAATGGTGCTGAACTCAAAGGGCGTCATACCCGCACTCCTGATACCTTCCCTCACCTTCTCCGCAATCTTGTTGAGGTGAACGTGGCCAGGATTTAGTTCATTCCAAGTATTTGCGATGCCTATTCTAGGCCTTTTCAAATCTTCTTCAGTGTACCCCATACCATATATTAGGGGAGGGATAACCACATTTTCCAACTGATCCTTAACAAACTGTGGAACTTCCGCCTTCTTCATAAGCTCCTCAGGAAGCTTAGACACAATTAAACCCCCTAAATACTTTTACCAATTAGAAAGTTTAACCACCTATAATAGATTTTCCTCAACTCCTCATCGGGATATACGAATTCACCATTTTTTCACCCTAAATTTTTCGGCCCCAAAAAGATGGCAAAAGAGATCTTTAGGTGCCCCTCCTTTTCTTTGGCGTCGAAGTTAAACGTAAATTGTATTCCGCTCTTAAGATTTCTGTGGCTGTTTTTTCAGTTTTTCTCATGAAGGTTCTAGACATTCTTTCAAGCGAAGGAGACTTGCTCCAAAATTTTCAGAGAGTTCCGGTGGAGAGACGACACCCACTGCCCTAGATGCGGCTCAAAAGGGTTGAAGGAATATGGAAACTATGGACAGGGGCTCAAAAGGTACAGGTGCAAAACTTGTGGGAGAACCCTAAAACAACAAGACCGGAATCCTATTCCACTATTCTAGGCTAAAGCTTGAGGGAATATTTCACGCTCATCCTCCTCTTTTTAGCCCTGCACAACTCCACCCTAAGCCTCAAGCTGGCTCCTGGGCCGAAGCTACATGACCATCTTTAAGGCTCTAAAGAAACTCGACTCCGTATAGGTGAGGAGTTGCAACCCGCAAATGTGAGCGGGGCTGTGGAATGCGACGAACTCTACATGACTCCCTCAAGGGGAAGAAACAACAGCCTACGCATCAAACGTTTGGGCGGGGAACCTAGGTGTAGAGGCTTAAAAAAAAGAGGCGGGGAAGAGGAACTTGGGACGAGGATAGACCTCCCATTTTTCATCCTAGTGGAGAGAGGGGTGGGGAGGATTATGTTCTCTTAAGCGATGTGAGCGGCGACACTGTAGGTAAGATTGTGGGGCGGAGGGTCTCCAAGAATTCTACAATTTACACCGATGTCTTCACCTCTTACTCTGTTTTGGATGAGTTGGGCTGCAGGCACGAGGGGGTTAACCACTCAGCAGGCGAGTATGCTTGAGGGTGAGGCTCACGTGAATGGGTGTTGAGAACAGAGGCTCCCTGGTCGAGGGTGTGGTTTGCGTGCTACAGGGGCGTGTGTAAGGACAACCTCGAGGGGTTCTACTTGGTAGCCTTTAAGGTGCGCAGGAACTCGAGGCGGAGGGATCCTGTGAAGGCTCTGAAGGGTGTTCTGGCGATGATTATTTTTTGGTTTTGCTGGTGGGTGTGCTGGGATGCTTCAAAAGACTTAGAACA
>JAHAWU010000104.1 GCA_018383815.1 Candidatus Jordarchaeia archaeon
CATGCCACCACAGTTGAAGATTTGTGGCATGCCTTGCACCTCCAGAGCAACATAAAAAGAGCCTAGAAGAATTATGGGACAACCTCGTTTTTCGCAAAAAATTTTTAAACTTAGAAAATGATGTCTTCCGAAGGTAAATTACATTTAAAAGGATAAGATATAGAGGGAAACCATAAATCACAATGAGGATTTCTATATATAATAGTAAGCTGTTGTAAGATAGATGGAACATTATTAATTATTTCATCGTACAAAGTTTTTGAAGAAGGATGCTGAAATGGTGCAAAAGGTTACTGTTCAAGCCCTTGTTGACGGTGGTAAAGCTTCAGCAGGGCCTCCTATTGGTCCGGCTTTAGGCCCAACTGGAGTCAATCTTTACCAAGTTGTTCAGAAGATTAACGAGTTGACAGCGAAGTTTAAGGGTTTGAAGGTCCCTGTGACGATTATTGTGAATCCAGAGGATAAGAGTTTTGAAATTGAAGTAGGTTTGCCTCCTACTTCTGCTTTGATTCTTAGCGAGCTAGGTGTTGAAAAGGGTAGTAAGGATGCGAAGCAGAGTAAAGTTGGAAATCTGAGTATGGATGCTATAGTTAGGATCGCTAAGATGAAGAGTGAGAAGCTTTTTGCAAATAGTCTGGAGGCTGCCGTGCGTACAGTACTGGGCACTTGTTTGTCAATGGGTGTTACGGTTGAGGGTAAGAATCCTAAGGAGATACAGAAGGAAATTTTGGAAGGGAAATATAAGGAGTTGCTATCACAAGCATAATTTTATTGCTTAATTATGGGTTAGCGATTTTTGGTTTCGTATGGTTGATTAGAAGGTTAAATATTGTTTTATGATTACCAATTATGGAAGGAATGTGCAATGCCCCTAGATAGGAAGAAGATTATTGAGGCTATTAAGAAAGCCAAGGAAAAATCGAAGAAAAGAAATTTCGTGCAGTCAATAGAACTGGCTGTTAACTTGAAGGACATCGATTTGAAGAAGCCTGAAAACCGTTTAAACACGGAGTTAACTCTTCCAAATGAAACTGGCAAGAACCCTAGAATTTGTGTCATTGCAGCAGGGGACCTTGCTGTTAGGGCAAAAGAAGCAGGCGTTTATGTGATAGACAAAGATGAACTGAATGATGTGGCGCGTACTAAGAAGAATGTGAAAAACCTTGCTCAGCAATATGACTTCTTTGTTGCCCGTGCAGACCTTATGCCCCAAGTAGGTAAAACACTTGGTCCTGTGCTTGGTCCGAGGGGAAAGATGCCGAAGCCGATTCCCCCCAATGCGGATATTGGCACAGTTCTTGATCAATACAAGAGGAGCGTACGTCTCAGAATTAAAGATAACCCAGTAGTACATTTGAAAGTGGGCTCTGAAAATATGGAGGAAGACAAGATCGCGGATAATGTCCAGAGCGTTATTAACTTTTTAGAGGGTAAATTTGAAAAGGGTCCAAGGAATATTAAGTCAGTTTATCTGAAAACTACCATGGGCCCAGCGGTAAAAATAGAGTAAAGGAAGCTTTAAAAATGGCGGTAACAGCTAGAGGAAGACCTGTACCAGAGTACAAGGTCGAAAGGAAGGAAAGAATAAAAGAGTTACTAGAAAAGTACCAAGTTATTGGGCTAACTAGTATGGAAGGAATGGGTGCTAGGCAACTTCAGGGTCTAAGAAAGAAATTAAAGGACACAGCAATCATAAAAGTGGATAAAAACACGCTTATTGCACGCAGTCTTATGGAAATTAAAGGAAAAAAGAAAAACGCGGATAAGCTATCAGAATATGTGAAGGGGCCAGTGGCACTAATACTCACGAATATGAACCCATTTAAATTAAGTAGAATTCTTGACAAAAGTAAGACTCGGACTGCTGCAAAGCCAGACACCGTAAGTCCAGTTGAAATTGTTGTGCCCGCGGGAAATACAGGTTTTCCACCAGGCCCCATCATTAGCGAGTTGGGGGAAGTAGGGCTCCCTACTCGTGTAGAATCAGGAACTATTTGGATAACAAAAGATACTGTTGTAGCAAAACCTGGAGATTTCATTCCCAAGAAACTAGCCTTGGTTCTTAAAAGGCTGGGCATAGAACCCATTGAGGTAGGGTTAGATCTCCATGTAGCCTACGATGATGGTCTGATATTGACACGCGACATCTTGTCTAAGAAGCCTGAAGAGTACTTAGAGGAAATTAAGGAAGCACATATTCAAGCACTGAATCTAGCAGTACACGCATCAATAGCAACGCCAGAAACAGTAATTATGATGTTGAGAAAAGCTTACATGGAAGCTTCAAATCTGGCGATGAATGCAGAGTTAGTTATTCCAGAGACTCTTCCAAACATAATAAGAAAAGCGGAAAGCCAAGCGTTAAGTATAGCTATGAGATTATCAGCAAAGGATCCAAGTTTATCATTATCAGCTGAAAAAAGGTGAAGAAACAAAAAGTTAAGGAAGAGATTAAAAAGCATCAAAAACATGAAACAAAAGCAAAAAGGGTGAGTTCGCATCCCTTAGGTTAATAAGAAGTGTTGTCATAAATAGTACATCTAACAGCTTTTATAAATTCAATCCGAAATTATGATAAAAATATGAGGTGAAAACAATGGAATACGTATATGCTTCGATGCTTCTCCATAAGGCAGGGAAAAAAATAACTGAAGAAAGCATTGCTAAGATTCTTGAAGCAGCAGGAGTAAAAGTTGATATGGCTAGGGTCAAGTCTATAGTCGCCGCTCTTGAGGAAGTAGACATTGAAGAAGCAATTAAGACTGCAGCTCCCATAACAGCGGTAGCAGTACCCACAGCACCAGAAACCAAAGAAGCAAAACCAGCCAAAGAAGAGAAGAAGAAAGAAGAGAAGAAGAAAGAAGAAGAGGAAGAGGTAGCGGGTCTCGGAGCGCTCTTCGGTTAGAGGAAAACGAAAATTGGAAAATATGACTAGACAATCATGTTGTCTAGTGTTCCCCTAACCACTTCCAAGTAAAGTAGATAAGTGTAGATGCTGAGGGTGAGGTAGACCCATTCACTTTTTATTTTGCTTTATTAGGCTCTCTATCTTGCTCAGCATTTCTTGAATTTTCTCTGTTTTTGGTCCGCCTCCCCTAGCTAGTCTACCTTTCCCACCTCCACTTCCTCCCACAACTTTTGAAGCTTCTTTAATGATTTCGCTGATGTCGAGATTAACAGATTTTCCTATCATACCTACGACGTCGACTTTGTCGTCTGATTTTGCCAGTACCACCACAGCGTTTGGCTTCTCTTCAGTTATTTTACTTGCGACCTTTATTGCTTCATCTATGCCTAACTTTGTTTTTTCTATAATGAATTGGTATTCTTCAAATTTCTTCATTTTGTTCATAATTTCCCTGGCTTCGATTTCTGCTATCTCGCTACGCAGCCTTTCGATTTCCTTGCCTCTCTGTTTCCATTCTTCAAAAAATCTTTCTGCAGCTTTTGGCAAGTGAGTCTTGGGGACGCGAAATATGCTTGCTGTTTTTTCCAAAAGGCTATCCGTTTCTTGGGAGTAATCAATTGCCGGCGTACCCGCACTAAACTCTAGCCTGACTACGCCATCCTGTATTCTTTCTGCCCCTTTTATCTTGATGAGACCTATTTCCCCTGTATTTTTAAGGTGAACACCTCCACATGCCTCAGTGTCCCAGTTTTCTATATCGATAATTCTTATTATACCTCCTGGCACAACCCCTCCCTGATAGATTTGAAAACCGTATTTTTTCTCAGCTTCGTCTCTACGCATCCATTTTGCTGTAACTGGTCTACATTCCATAACTACTTCATTTGCAATTCTTTCTATTTTTCTAATCTCTTCTGTGTTTAGTGCCTTATAGTGGGTTATGTCTAGTCTTGCTCCTTCGGGAGTTTTTTCTGCTCCCGCTTGCCAAATATGTGGACCAAGAACCTTCTTAGCGGCACCATTTATTATGTGTGTAGCAGTATGATGCCTCATAAGGGCGATTCTCCTACTCCAATCTATTTCTCCTTTAACCTGTTGTGATGGTTTTAGCTCAACTGGTCTATCCAGTCTGTGTACTATCACGTTACCCAATTTTTCAACATTAATAACTCTGTATCCGTTTAATTTTCCTGTATCGTGAATCGCTCCACCACCTGTAGGGTAGAATAGGGTTTGGTCTAACACCACACTAGAGTCTAGAACCTTCAAGACTTTAGCTTCAAACTTCGACTGGTAAGGCTGCTCATAGTAAAGAGTTCTAGTTGGAGGCAAATCCCTAAACTCATCCATTAGAGTATCCTTAGTAGTAATAAGAGGAACTTTTTCCTTTTTGCTACCTAATTGTACATAGAAGTTTCCCGGGATTTCAAGTTTCATATCGAAATTTTCTGCGATTTCTTGCACCATTTCAGGAGAGATTCCTTTCGACTCGTAAAGCTCGATTAAAGTATCTAAATCCAGTTTCTTTTGCCTTTTAAGAAGCCCCTCCACATGTTTTTTGCCCTTCTCCAATGTTTGATAATATCTTTCACGTTCAATATTAAAGATGTCATTAATAATATCCGAGGCTGCTTCCACGCGTCTATATGTTTTTTTCAAATATTCAATGTGCTTATGGAAGAGTTCTAAGAAGTCTAGTTCAAAGCTGTATAGGTCGTTTAGGCTCAAAGCTCGTCTGAGGATAATACGTAAATTGTAGCCTCCCCCAATGTTTGAGGGAATCCCCCCATCTGCAATTGCAAAAACAAGTGTTCGAGTGTGATCAGAAATAGAATACAATGCTTCCAGAGGACCCAAAGATTTGTGTAAATCTTCTTGGTCAATGCCTAGTTTTGCGGCTACATCCCTCCTAGCCTTATCAATATTGTCTACTTCGTCCACGTTAAGAAGACCAGATAGAACAGTATAACGTCCTAGGAGTTCTTCGTCCACAGAAACCCCTGTACTCATCTTTAGCCAATCCAACACAGGTCCGAAAGTTGCCTCATATATGGTTGGTGAACCTTGAGTAAACCAACCTATACGCTCAACTCCCCAGCCTACGTCGATTACCTTGATGTCCAATTCTCGGTAAGTACCATTTGAAGTAAACGCATATTGCATAAATACGTTATTAACTATCTCCAAACCTCTACCAAAAGCCTCAAGGCAGGGGCCGAAATTACCACCTCCAGCCCACACATCCTCTTTATAACTCACCTCATCTCGATTCAGTTTAAGGCATTCGGTGAGAAACTCAAAATTGAGTTCGATACAACGATCCATCCAGTAACCCTTACCATCATAATTGAAAGCGTGCTGACCGCCCATCACAAATAGGCTCAGATGCCTACCAGTCTTCCCAACGTTATCAATATCATTGAATCCTTTACCACCGAACCTTATACAGGGCTGAGGAACCACTAGAGGATTCGCTGGAGGCTCAACGATACCCTCAACCACGTATGGTTGAAAATCAGTAATAGAAGCGATAGTGAATGGAATATCCTCCCTCCACCTTGCAACCACGGGATACTCACTTATCCTCGTATGTCCACGCTTCTCAAAGAAGTCGCACCAATTCTTGACAGCCTCATGAAAATCCCAGCCTCCATCTATCCTATGTCCGATAAACTTGTATCCCCCAACACACTTTGTATCTCCACAAAATTCATTGTTGCCGGTCGTCCAATACCATTCATTACAGGATCTACACTGCCTTCTCTCAAAACCCTCCTTTTTGAACAATTCTACTTCGTAGCTTTCTCTACCAAACTTTTTCCTCAGCTCCTCTTTGGAAATCATTATTCTCAAACCTTCCTTGAACAACGATAATGTACCTAAAACATCGCGGAGTAATTCTAAAAACTTTATGCATAAAAACACACAATTAATTAGAAACCACTAGTAAAATAAAAACTTGTGAACAAAAATCTTTTCTAATAAACGGCCAAAAAATCGCAGAGGATTCATCATGTTTATTGACCATAAAGTCCTAGAAGCAGCAGAAGACATGCGATACCTCTTAAACAGAAATTATAACAGAGACCGAGCATTAAACTTTGTAGGGGATCACTATAAACTAAAAAAAGATGAACGCTTCATTTTATACAGGGCAGTATATAGCCAAAAAGAAGTAGAAGAAAGAAAAGGGAAAACCGTAAACTTCAAAGACCTCAAAGACAAAATACTAACTGTAGACGCATACAATGTAATCATAGTCCTCGAAACAATGCTAGAAGAAAAAAACTTAATTGATGCTGACGACTCATTTGTGAGAGATATTGCAGGAGTGTTTGGCAAACATAAAGTAACAAAGAACACACATCAAGCAATCAACCTAATAATGCAAACACTCAAACAAAACCCCCCAAAAGAAACACTTGTATTCTTCGACAGCCCGGTAAGCAGGAGCGGAGAACTGGCAGCATTCACGAGAAAAAAAATGGAAGAACATGGCATAAAAGGCACCGCACAAGTAGCAAAACAGGCAGACAATGCAGTCATAAAAAGAGGACAAGTGGTAGCCACCAGTGACACAGTCATACTACAAAAAGCCAAAAAAGCCTTCGACCTAGCGGGATACATTGTCAGAACAAGAAAATACAAACATCTATGCTCCCTAAAGAAGAAGTAGAAAAATATTTTAAACCCCGTAAGCCTAATAAACCAGATACCTATAAAACCATCAAAAATTAGGTTTGGGCACGTCGCCTAGCCAGGATTTCAGAAAGCCTGAAAGGGCGCCGACAGTTAGGCGTACGCCCTCTAAAATCCTGGAGGATAGCCGGTTTTATCAGGGGTTCAAGTCCCCTCGTGCCCGCCTATACTTTTATATATGTGGTTTATTTTTTAAATTATTGTTTAAAATTTTTGTGGTCATCTTTTAAAGTGTTCGAACCCCTTTGGAGATATTCTTCTTTCAGTTTGGTTCGGTAGACGTAGTACCATATTTTTTTCTTCAGTTACAATTCCTATGGGATACAAGTTGCCTCCAACGACCTTTACTGCATCCACGGCTTTGTTCCATTTCACGGAAGGAATTGTGACTATGAGTTCGAATTCTTCGCCACCATATAGTGCGAGATCAAAGTAGTTGAGTCCGTGTTCATTTGCAAACATTTGCACCTCTTTGGGGACAGGTATTGAATCAATAATAAATCCTACGCCGCTCATTTGTGAAATCTCGTAAAGCGACCAAGCTAGACCATCACTACTGTCGATGCTTGAAGACACAAGGCCCCGTTCAGATAGAACTATCCCTTCCTTCAAACGGGCATGAGGTTCATAAATGGCGCGTAAACCTAACTCTTTAGTCTTTGGATCGGCGCTCAATTTTTCGAGCAGTATTTTGAACCCCATAGTGGTTAAGCCGAAATGTCCAGTAACAGCTACTACGTCTCCGGGTTGCGCCCCACTCCGTGAAACGACTTTATTTCGTCCAACTATTCCAAAAACGGCTCCAGAAACCACAAGGTCGGAGCACTCATTGGTGTCACCCCCTAAGTAATAAAATCCATACTCTCTGCAACCCGCATTCAATCCCTTAACCAAATCCGCTGCTTCATCCCGAGTTGTCCCCCTCGGAAAACCCAGGGAGAAAACGCCACCCATTGGTTTGGCGCCCTTAGCAACAACATCGCTCACATTCATAACAGCTGCTTTTCGTCCCACCTGCCAATATGTCATACCAGGAGGAACATCTGTTTTACCCACAAGCATATCTGTGTTAATTATCAGAACATCGTTTCCGAAAGGAATCCCTACAGCATCATCACCATAGGGCAAAACCGCACGCGGAAAGCTATCGATTAAGGTGTGAAATAATTCAATTAATCCACGCTCACCCACATCTTCCACAGTCATAAGAACCACCCAAAAAGGCTGGTAAAAAGGAAACTGGAGCCCCGGGCGAGGGTTTTGGAGCAGCAGAATTGCAAGCTCTATCGAACTCGCGACCTTCAGCTTACTCAGACCACGCTTTGAATGTGTGATTGTACGAGGCTGCTGCTCTGCCACTGAGCTGTCTCGCCTCTGTTTCAGAGGCACCGAGGCTCACCGAAGGCTCCATCTTTTACTAAAGAGTTTAAAGTATTAATAATCTTTACTATGTGTGGCCAATGTGCCAATTATTAACATTAAAAAATAGAAGGGTAACTAAGCGGGAATCAGCATAAAAGATTCGTTTAGTTATTTTTGGGGGGTGATGGTGCTCCGGCCGGGAGGCTCAAACTAAGTTTAAAGGTTAGCTTAGTTATTTGAACCCGGGTCAAAGGATCGATTGGGCAGATTTTCTTGAGCCCCTTATGCTTAGTCCATTTGGTTTGTTTGACCGGACTACACCACCGGAGCGCCCTTATGGAATGTTTTTCAAACCTATTTTTAAATTTTATTCAAAATTCCAAATGCTGTCTCCAACGTGGTGCAGATTCTTTATTGCGGGTCCTTTGCTAGAACTTTTTATTGTTTGTGCATCCATAAGTGCTAGTCCTACGGCTAAGGGTTTATCATGTTTTTCATCTGTGACCACGACTAGGGAGAATTGCTTTATGTTGTCGTCGACTTTGACGATTCCTGGAACCATGACGTCGGCTCCTTTGGTAATGAAGCCAACAGCGCCCATATCTACAGTGACTTTTGGGAGTTTTATAGCTCCGTTCATTATGGCTTTAAGGGTGGGGAAAAGGAGGTCTACCCTGCGAATAAGGAAGGGAGCCCCATCTACAAGATATAAATGAAGATCGTCTTTCAATACTCCGTACTCTACTTTTTCGGGAATGGAAAAGTTCTCTCCTAAACGCTCTCTTAGCTCCTTTTCCAGTTTTTTAATTTCTTTATCCCGTAAGAAGTGACGATTCTTCAACTTCAAGAATACCGCCTCAACATAGACACTAAAACCTTTTTCTCCTCCTTATTACAAACTTCCTATTTCCACACGAAATTCTCTAAAATATTATGACTTAAAATAATAAGCTCTAAATATTTCAAAGTTGCGGAAAATGATATTAACCGCCCCGGAAACATATTATTGTGGGTATTATATTAGTTCAAGTGTTTATAAAATTGGACTCAAAAAGAATATAATATCCAAATAACAAGATTGAAACATATTTGAATATGACGATTGTAATCCGATATACTTAAATATTAACCTAATTCCAACAGAAAATACACAACATATTTTTTCTAAAGGAGAGAAAAACGCAATGAGCGAATCAGGCATAACAAAACCCCTTGACCTACTTAACAGATCACTCGAAGCCAGAGTACTCGTTAAACTCAAAGGAGGACGAGAACTCAGAGGCAAACTCAAAGGATTCGACCTCCACATGAACCTCATACTAGATGAAGCAGAAGAAGTAATAGATAAAGACAACAATAAAAAGGTAGGAACCGTAATAGTGAGAGGAGACAACGTAATCCTCCTCAGCCCTGGAATAAAAACAGAATAAAAACATAAAATAATTCATAATAGGGATTGCAATGACTAAAGGAACACCAAGCAAAGGCAAAAGAGACACAAAAACACATATAAGATGCCGAAGATGCGGAAAACACTCATACCACGCCACAAAAAAGTACTGCGCAGCTTGTGGCTATGGAAGATCCAAAAGATTTAGAAGATACAGCTGGCAAAACAAAAAAATCAGAGGAAATAGACTAAAATAAAGACAAAAAGTGTTTCTAATGACAGAAAATAGGAGCACCAATTAAAAAATTAGAGGGTGGGCCCATAGCTCAGCCTGGTATGAGCGCCGCGTTACCCATACCCTACTAACGAGAGTATGAGAGCGAAGGCAAGCAAATCCCAAAATCGCGGAGGCCGCGAGTTCAAATCTCGCTGGGTCCACCAATAATAATTAGTTTACTTGCCCTAGTGATAGGATAGGGAAGCTTAATATCAGAGAAGAATAGTGGTTTTCGTTGATGTTATTATTTCAATATTTTATGTGATACTTGGACCCTAGGTTTCTTTGATATTCTTCACTCTACGAATGAATAGGGAAGAGAGACGGGAGCCTAAAATCTCAATTATCATTCACCCTAAAATGTAGATTAACATTAAAAAGGCCTTACGAATAAAGAGGTCACGATATATAATTTTTCAACTAGATAAGGATAAGAATACTGTCTTCCCCTTATGCAGGTTTGGGGTCATATTTCGCAAGATTTGCAATTATAAGCTAGCTCACTAATTTATCTTGGGATCATTTTCAAATTGCGGACATATTTATGTAAAATACAGGAGAGATGTTAGTCCAAGTAGAATGCTAGGCTTATGTAGGTTTGATTTGGAAGAGAGGTGGTGGACACTGCGAGATTTGAACTCGCGGCCTCCTGGATGCGAACCAGGCGCTCTTGGATACCGCTTGTTTGACGGTATCTTCCACTGAGCTAAGTGCCCTTTTTTGTTATCTTTTTTCTTCTGCAGGAGTTTTTTTAGATTTTTGGATATTTTAGCTTTTCTAGTTCAAATAGTTCATCCCTAAACTATTTAAAGCATTTTTGCATATGAGTTGAGGTAACAACAGGTTTTTGGTTGTGAAAACCTGTGATATCTTAATCGATTTGGTTTTACAGTTTTGTAGAAGGGCTTTGAAGTGAACGAACCTAAGCTTAGGAGTAAAAGATGGGATCTAAGTAAGGAGTCAGAAATTTGGGAACTTTGGCAGAAGGAAGAAATCTACAAGTTTAACATGAACAGCGGTAAACCCATTTTCATTATTGATAACCCTCCCCCATATGTTTCCGGAAGATGGCATGTTGGCGGTGCTATTCACTACGCTGCGATTGATTACATTGCACGTTTCATAAGGATGAAAGGGTACGAAGTTCACTATAAGTTTGGCTTGGATCGTAATGGATTACCTGTCGAAGTCAGTGTGGAGAAAGAGTTTGGGATCAAGATGAGGGAGACGCCACGAGAGGAATTCATCGCCAAGTGTAGGCAGTATCTTGATACAGTTGGAGACTCGATACTGAATATTTGCAAAAAACTTGGTTTTTCCAATAATTCTTGGAAGTGGGAAGAAATATACAAAACGGATCATGAAACTTACCGAGCTCTAACGCAGGAAACATTTATTCAACTATGGAATGAAGGGCTAATCTATGAGGATGATAGGCCAAACAGTTGGTGTACAGATTGTCAAACAGTCATAGCTGACGCCGAAGTAGAACGTAGAGAACAGGTTACTACACTTGTCACAATCAACTTTAAAGTTAAGGAAAGCGGAGAAAATCTACCTATAGCCACCACTAGACCTGAACTGATATGTGCTTGTGACGCGGTTCTAGTTAATCCCGAGGATGAAAGATATAAACAGTTACATGGAAAAACAGCAATTACGCCCCTCTACAATAAGGAAGTACGCATTATTCCGCATCCCTCAGCCAAACCAGAATTCGGTACGGGGGCGCTCATGGTTTGCTCTTACGGAGACATTACCGATTTGAGACATTTTAGAGAATTAAACCTTAAGCCAACATTTTCTATTGATAAAGATGGCTATATGACTGAAGCGGCCGGTAAATACAGGGGCATGAAGGTTGAAGAGGCAAGGAAGGCTATCATTAACGATTTGAAAAGACAAGGGTTATTAGTGAAGGAAGAAAAAATCACGCAAAGCCAACCGATATGCTGGAGAAGTAAAACGCCTATAGAATTCGTGGGTATGAAAGAGTATTATCTTAAACAGGTGGACTTCGTTGAACCATTAAAGGAGATAACCGAAGATATCATCTGGCATCCGCCTACTGCAAAGAAGCTTTGGCTTGATTGGCTGAACTCAATCACTATGGACTGGCCCATATCTCGTCGGAGATACTATGGAACAGAAATACCCGTATGGTACTGTAAATCATGTGGAGAGCCACACCTACCAAAACCCGGAAAATACTATCAACCATGGAGAGAAAAAGCGCCGTTCGATAAATGTAAGAAGTGTGGCTCAACTGAGGGATTCATAGGAGATGAACGCACACTAGACACTTGGATGGACTCCTCAATCAGTCCTCTATATATATTAAAATACCCCCATGCATCAAATGATACTGAGTTCTTCGAAAGAGAAATCAAAAGGGATTATGTATCAGACCTCCGACCTCAGGGAAGAGACATAATAGGGACATGGCTTAGTTACTCGCTACTCCGAATATATCAACTCTATAAAAAACCCGCGTTTAAACACGTTTGGATAAGTGGCCATGTAGTAGACGCTGAAGGAAGAAAACTATCAAAAAGTCTCGGAAATGTGATCTATCCCGAACCGCTCATCGAAAAATATGGAGCAGATGCAGTAAGACTATATGGGGCGATGGCAAGCACATTAGGCTCCGATATTAGATTTGATGAGAAACGTCTAGGTGGAATCAGCAGATTCATAAACAAACTGTACAACATAGCTAGATTTATATCCACATTCCCAGAGCCTAAAGAAGACGAAATAAAACTCTCAGCTACAGACAAATGGATAATCTCAGAACTAAACAAACTAATACGAAGGGTAAATGAAAGCTATGAAACATTTGACTTCCATATTGGAGCCGAAGAAATATATAATTATGTATGGAACATTTTTGCAAGCCATATAGTAGAAATGGTTAAAACTAGGGCTTATAACCGAAATCACGACTTTACAGAAGTAGAGCAAAAAAACGCAGAATGGACGTTACATCAGTGTCTCAAAACTATACTGAAACTACTTGCACCAATTACGCCCTTCGTAACAGACTACATTTGGAGAAGCATCTATAGCAAAGAAAGCATACACATACAAAAATTTCCAGAAGCCGACCCTAGACTGATACTAACCGAAGATCCGACGCCCATAATAGTGAAAACGAACTCCGCAATTTGGAAAGCTAAGAAAGACGCCAACATATCTCTGAAACAACCCATAGAATATGCGAATCTACCAAAAGAACTAGAGCCATTCGCACAAGACCTAAAACAAATGCACAACATAAAACAAGTCACATTCACGGATCAACCCAAACTAAAAAATGTAAGGACCTATCAAGTTGAAGGAAAGGAAATCCAACTCAAAATCTAATAGAAACAAGCCTTGAGCTAAAACAGGAACCGAAGCGGGGAATCTAATTATAGCATATACTTCTCGTACAACCTTTTTGCCATTAGCTCAAAAACATCATCAACTTTTTCTCCAGTCTTAGCTGATGTCTCAAAAAATTCTAAACCTAACTTAGAGGCCAATTCAGCCCCCACAGCCCTAGAAATCCGTCTATCATTTTTTAAATCCGTCTTATTTCCTATAAGGAAACAGGGAATGTTGCCACAAATACTCATAACATCATTATGCCAATTAACAATATGCTCGAAGGAAGCTGTATTGGTCACATCAAAGACAATGAAACATCCGCGGGCGCCACTCAAATAAAATCTACGTAAAGTCCTATATTGTTCTTGTCCTCCCAAATCCCAGCAAGCCAACTTGATGGCTTTCCGCTTATTATCGTCACCCTTGAGTTCAACAACCTTAACGGCAAAATCTGTACCCAGTGTGGGAATGTAACTTTCGACGAATCGCCTTTCCGTATATCTTATTAGTATCGAGGTTTTCCCCACATTTGCATCGCCCACCAGCACCACTTTGTACATGAATTCTTCAGTCATTGGTACTGCCTCAGATTGTTCTTTTATTTAGGAATTTTATTTTTCATTATGATGTTATTTATCGTTGAACTTTTAATAATTTTCCTTAGTATTTTTTTAAGGGTTTTATTTTTGATTTCTTGTTAGTTCTTCTATTCTTTTTTTGGCGGGTGTATTGAGGGATAATAGTCTTTCTGTTAAGTATTCAAATGGTCTTACGTATGTGGGATTTCGGATCCATATTCCTAGGTCATAAACTAGGAGTGGTTCCCACTTTCCTATAAAGGTGACTAGGCAGTCTTTGCCGTCTGCTATATATGTTCCTATGGGGATTTCTCCGAGAGTCCAGTGGTATATAGTTCCGTTTTGGCTTAGCTTTTGGGCTATTTCTAGGGTGTTTTTGTCAATTTTCCATCCCGCGATAACTTCTACTTTTTGTTGGACTTTTTCTTCCAGTATTTTAAATATTCTGTTCGGCTCCTTGTCCGATTTCGTGAATGTAGGAGTTATTATAGAGTGTATACTGTTTCTCGCTCGTTGCAGTATATCTTCTATTATTTCGTTTATTCTCTTTTCTCCATCTATCAACCAAGCAGTGGGTACTCTTCCTGGTGCTACGACTTGCCCTTCTTGGAACCATTTCTTAAGGTTCTGAGCATATTGTTCTTTATTTTTCAGGTCTTTTTCCACAT
>JAHAWU010000229.1 GCA_018383815.1 Candidatus Jordarchaeia archaeon
TCCAAAAATTTTTTGTTTTTTTAGTGTTATTTTACTTTTTGCATGCCTGAGATAGTTGTGTGTTGGAAGCCTGTACCTTACCATTACGCCCTTAGACTGCTCGATGTGCGGAGGTTTACCCTCTACAGCTTTGGGAACACCCCACTCATGCTCCTGGTTTCGGCGCCCATTCCACAAGTGGAAGAAGTCTGCACTCACGTCGAGAGCTTGGTTCTTGGGCGGGTGATCAACGAGGAGCAGAGGATGCAGCGCAGCAGCCACCTGCCTGAGAGGAAGAGACCTTGGTCGGCGACGAGGACCAAGGCTCCCCTATGGGACCGCGTAAGCAGGGAAGCGAGGAGCCAAAATCTTAAAGAGTACTTCCTTCTCGCCGAGGAAATCGTCGCAGTTCTGGGGCGTCCATGGGAGTCCTCAAAGAGGGGCAGAAAACCGCTGTACAGTCCGGAGAAGCTCGCCGCCATGCTCATCGTGAAGGAGGCGGCGAACCTGAGCTTCGAGAGGCTTCACGCAGAAGCGGAAGCCATGGGCTACGACGCCCGAACAGACCAGGCGAAGGAAAAGGATGGTGAAGTCCATGGGGTTCCCTGTCCCTCCCAGTTGCACTGGGCGATGACTAAAATCCCGGAAGAATACCTCCAAAGGGCTCTCCGGCTCCTGGATCAGATGGTCACCCAGATGTACGTGGAGCTCTTCGGAGACGAGAACCTTAAGGAGTACAGCGTGGATTCAACAGAGGACACCTGCACTATTCTTGGAGAAGCCCAGGTGGCCATGAGGACTGTTCTCCAACACCAGACAGTCAGATACAACATTTTGACCAGGCTTGCGACGAACACGGTGAGGGCTGTAGACGCCCCACCTTCCAGGAACACGAGGGATGCAAGAAACCTTCTGGAACAAGTACCACCAGGCTCAGTAGTCTATATGGACCGCGAGTACGATGTGGAGTACAACTACCAGCATGCCCACGAGAGAGGAGTAACCCTCATTGTGCGTCCGAAGCTGTACCGGGGAAAACCCTACAAGGGACGCTATCGCCGCCAAGCTCAGAAGGACTTCGACGGGGAGAAGTACCGCCGCCGCAAACTTGTGGAGAGGCCCATAGGAAACAGGGCTGCTAGGGACGGCGGCACACTGAAGTACCGGAGACCAGACATGGTGCGGAAAGGCCTTATTCTCAAGTACATAGCCCACAACATCCATGTGTGGTTCAGGCAGAGAGCCTGGGGCAACACCTTCCGACGAATACAAACCCGGTAAGGGTACAGGACAGTGCCCACAGGAAGCCCCTGGGCAGTCGCCACCCCATCTGGCCACTCGGCTCAGGCGCCAACAAGGCGACGCAGAAACCCGAAATGGTTGTGGAATGGGAGGAAACCAGAAACACCGTTCCGCCCAAACAAAACTAATAAACATACAACTACATCAATTTTTTGGACGTGTTCGGATTTTGTTATACTTTCTTGGGGTTTGTGTTGTTTTGTTGTTTTTTGGGGGTTTATTTTTTTATTACTCTCACGAGTTTTTTGGCGGTTCCTGTGTTGCCGTAGTTGTCTATAAATTTTAGGGTGGCTTCGTATGTTCCTGCTTTTTGGTATGCGTGGACTGTTATGGGTAGTTTTGCCTTGTTCCCATCTCCGAAGTCCCAAGTTAGGTCTAGTATTATGCTTTGGGGCGCTGTGAAGACTGCGACGTGGAATATTGCGGGGCTTCCTTCAGCTACAGGGTTAGGTGTGACTGTGAAGGACCCTGTGGGTATTGTTATTCCCTGCTTTTTGGTGATGAATTCTTTTATGTCTTTTAGTTTTCCGTCTGCTTCTTTTATTTTTATGGTGGGTGTTTCCTGTATTTTGTCGATGAAGTGTATATGTGCTTTGGCGCTTCTTTCGAGTTGTTCTGGTGTGCATTTGTCTGGTGTGTCGTATTTTGTGTGATACATTACGGGTTTTCCTATTACTAGGATGGAGGGGATTCCTGCTCTGATGAAGGGGCCTAGGTCGCTTACGGGTAGGGATTTTGCTGAGACGTAGGCTGCTGGCAACAGGTTATATTTGAGGGCGGCTTCCATGACGAATGGTGTTAGGACGGGGTTGTCTGAGATGAAGAGTCCTCTTTTCTCGTCCAGTCCAGTTTCTACTACGCCTCCGTCGGCTTGGTTATACCATCCCTTGGATCCGAATCCGTCAAGCATAATGAATGTTGCTATCTTGTTGAGCAGATCTTTGTGCATTTGTACAAAGTTGTTGACTCCGAGGAATGCTGCTTCATGGCCGGTCCAGCCGACGAACATCATTGTTTTTTCCCTCTTTTTGAGGGAGACTCGAGCGTAGTGTTTAGCTAGGGCGATTAGTCCTGCGTTGGCTCCTGCGTTGTCCACCGCACCTGTGAAGGTGCTGTCGGTGTGGGTTCCAATTAGGATGATGTCGTCGCTCCTTCCCGGTAAGGTTCCTACTATAATGTTGCTTTTTGCTTTTTCGGTCTTGACTTCCTCGACGAGTTTTACTGTGAGTTTACCTTGGCCTCTGGTGCATAGGGTTTTTAGATAGTTGCCGTCGTCATTGTTTACTGAGAGGGCGGGTAATCTGTTCTCCCAGCCTTCTATTCCCTCGCCTAAAAATATGTAGGATATGGCGTCGAGGGGAGACCCGTTGATGATTACTGCGCCGAGGGCGCCTTTTTCTTTTGCCAGTCTTAGTGATCCGAATACTGTGAAGGTGGGGTGGAAGTTTAGTATCATTTTGCTGTCTATTAGTACTATTTTGTCTTTGACGTCTGTGGCTTGGAAGTCTGAGGGTGTTCCATAACCCACGTAGACCATTTGGGCGGTTATTCCCTCAGAGTTTGTGGAGCCGCTGAAGTAGACGGGAAATGTTTCGATGGATTGGTCGGAAGGAATTCCGGGTGTTTCTTTGGATACGATTTTTAGTTCGTGTCTATCTGACCACCAGCGTGTAAAGCTGAACGGTTTTAGATCAACTTGTGGTAGTCCTGCCTCCTTTAATTTTTGGTAAACGTATTTCTCGGCCAATAATGTTCGGAAGATTTTTTGGGTAAGTTTTTTGTCTCTTATAAGCGCTTATTATAAGATATGGAAACAGATACTCTGTGTTTAATGAATAGCAGCCACCAATGGCCC